>JAFGVO010000173.1 GCA_016937935.1 Deltaproteobacteria bacterium
TAATGATAATGCTTGAGAATGAAGAACTGGAAAATCTTGACAGGATTCACATTCTTTCGAAAGTGGCAGATGTGCGAGAGAGAAGGCTGGATGATTCCAAAGGTGCACTTGAGGCAATGGGAAGAGCTCTTGAGCTTGGAACAGATGATACTGTCTTATTTTCGGAGTTTAAACGAATTGCTTTTGAAAATGAGTATTTCACCGACTACTGCACAACTATTGAGAGGCTTGCAGATGAAACTGAAGATGAGCACATTAAAGGCGAGTTTCTTCTCTCTGCAGCTTCGACCTGGGATAGCAAACTTCTTGATGAGCAGAGAGCTAAAGATGGTTATCTCTCACTTCTTGAGTTTGCAAAGGATGAGCCTGAAATTGCCATTCCGGCTATTGACGCACTTGATAGAATTTTAACAGGGGAGGAGTTTTACGGTAAACTCATTGAAATCTTAAGCCTGAAAGTAAAGCTTGTCGACGATCCCATGGAGCAGAAGGATATTCTGTTTCGCATGGCGGATATTGAGGAGACAATTCTTGAAAAGAGTGACAATGCACTTGCCCTGCTAAAAGAGATTCTCGAAATAGATGAAACTGAAATGCGGGCACTTATGGCTCTGGAGAGAATTTATTCCATAAATGAGAAGTGGATTGAACTTATAAGTGTTTTACAAAGTAGAATTTCTTATGAAAATGATAACGATGTTCGTCTGGAACTTATGCTTAGAGTTGCAGAGCTTTTTGAAAAAGAGTTAGACGATACTGACAAGGCAATTGATGCATATACTCAAATCAATGAAGAGATCGCTGTAAATATAACTGCTCTCAAGGCTCTTGAAGAACTTTATAAAAAGGGTTCAAGATGGAGTGATCTTTTTAATGCATACGAAATTTGGCTCCAGGCGGTAGAGGACAGTGATGAAATTAGTGAGCTGAATTTTAAGATGGGTGAGATTTTAAGAAAACATTTAAATGAACCGGAACAGAGCGTTGAATTTTATAAAAATGCCCTCGAAAATAATCCCGATAATGACAACGCTAAAGAGTCACTTGAAAAACTGCTTGATACTGTTGCAAAGGTCATGGCTGTTGAAGTTCTCGCTCCAATAGCACGTTCAGAAGGTGATCATGAAAAACAGCTTAAGTTTCTGCTTATAATGGCAACTGATGCTGATGATCATATGGATAAGTCTAATTATTATAAAGAGGCCGGGGAACTTGCAGAGATGGGTCTGGATAAAATTGACGATGCTTTTGATTATTATATTGAAGCTGTGAGGTTTGGAGCATCATCAGACTATCTTTCAGATTTAATGAAAAATGTGCAGCGACTTCTTGATAATGATGAAAAACGTAAAAAACTTGTCTCTGTTTACAGTGAAATAGCTTCGGATATTCTTGATGCTGAAATTCAGGTTTCAGTTCTTCAGGAAGTAGCGGAAATTTCTTTTAGAGATCTTGGTGATATTGATACGGCAAAGGATTTTTATTTAAAAATCATGGATGCCGATGCTGAAAACAGCAAGGCAATGAATGCCCTGGAAGAGATTTATCAGGAACAGAAGGATTATCTGGAACTCTTTGAAATTTACAGGCAGAAGGTTCACAGTATCTTTGATGATAATTTAAAAATTGATGTTCTTTTTAAACAGGCGGCTGTCTGCGAGAATCATCTTGATGATCTTTCAACTGCTGTTTCCACTTTCGAATCGATTCTTGAAATTGATACTGTAAATAAAAGTGCAATCGAATCACTGGAAAGACTTTATCCCAAAGAGGACAGATGGGCAGATCTCATGGAGCTGCTTAACAGACAAAGAGATAACGACCCCGCAAAAAGAGTTGAGCTCTCACATAGAATGGGCGAGGTTGCCAAGGAGAAGCTTGGTGATGAAGATCAGGCTTTAATGTATTTTAAAGATGCCCTTGATGAGGACATTGAATACAAACCCACAATTGATCTGTTAGAGAGTTATATGAGTGATGAAGGGCTGCGAGGAAAAGCGGCTGAAATTCTTGAACCGGTTTACTCTAATCAGGGCAATTGGGAAAATCTTGCAAGAGTGCTGGATGCACGAATTGAAGTTTGCGATGATTCAATAGAGAAAAAAGAGCTTCTTGCACGAATAGGTACAGTTTACGAAGAACAGCTCGGTGATCTTGATAAAGCATTTGAAACTTTTTCAAGACTTTTTAAAGAAGATCACGAAGATGAGTCCTCAAAAGAACTGCTTTTAAGACTTTGCAATATTCTTGAAAACTGGAAGGAACTGTCAGAAGTTCTTGCTGAAATACTAGAGAATGTTGTGGGGGATACTCAAGAGACTTCTGAGCTATCTTTTATGCTTGGTGATTTATATGAGAACAGGCTGCAACTTCCCGAAAAGGCAATAGAGTACTACAGAAGAGTTCTCTCATTTGCTCCTGATGATCCAAAAGCTTTTGATGCTGTTGAGAGAATGCTTCTTGCAACTAAAACCTGGACTGAACTTATTGCTCTGTACAGAGATGCTACAGACGCAGCTGTTGATTTGGATAAGCAAAAAGAGTTTCTCTTTAAAATGGCTGACATTCAGGAGGAACATCTTGAAGATATTGATGCGGCAATTAATATTTACAAAGAGGTTATTGATCTTGACGACAGGGATGAGCGTTCATCTAATGCTCTTGATAGAATCTATTTTCAGAATGAACGATTTGATGATCTTGCAGATCACTTCAGGAATCAGATCGATATGGCCGAAGGTGTTATTTCGAGAAATGCCCTTAGGAGAGAGCTTGCAAAACTTTATGAAGATCAGATTCACGATTTTTCAAGTGCGGTAGATCTTTATGAGGAGGCAATGGCTGAACCCGAAGGTGACAAAGGATCTGTGTCCCAACTTGAGAGATTGATTTTAAATGAAGATTTAAGAGAACGAATAGCTGACATACTTGAGCCTGTTTATCGTGAAACCGATGAATGGAAAAAGCTTGTTGTTATTTTAAATACTCAGGTTTCATATCTGAATAATGCCGGTGATAAAGTTGAAAAATTAAAAGAGGTTGCAATACTTCACGAGAGCAGAGGACAAAATATTCTTCTTGCATTTAATGCGCTTGCAGAAGCGTTTATTGCAGATCCCGGCGACAGGTTTAATTATGACGAGATGATTAGACTGGCAAAGGCCATCGGCAACTGGGAAGATGTGGCTGCGGCAATTGAACCCAATATTGAAGAAATCTTTGATATTGAATTCAAAAAAGAGCTGTTACAGGTCCTTGGGCGTATTTTTGATGAACAGCTTGATAATCCGAGAAAAGCCATTGATGCATTTACAAAAGTTTTAGATATTGATGAAACCGAT
The DNA here is from genome assembly GCA_016937935.1 of Deltaproteobacteria bacterium. GTDB lineage: Bacteria > Myxococcota_A > Polyangia > JAAYKL01 > JAAYKL01 > JAFGVO01. The sequence goes on from JAFGVO010000173.1 coordinate 3,342, forward strand.
TCCCTCTCACTTAATGCATTGGAAGGACTCTACAATCTTGTTGGTGAATGGGACGGTCTTATTAAAATTCTTGGCAGGAAAGCCGAATTTGAATCTGACCCTGTGGAGCAGAGCAATCTTTTCAGAGCTAAAGGTGCAATTGAGGAGGAGCTGGCAGCGAGACCCGAGGATGCCCTTAAATCATATGAAGCAGCATTTGAAGCTGACCCTCAGTCTGTTCAGGCAATGATATCTCTTGAGAGAATTTATGAACAGAATAAAAAGTGGACTGAACTTGTAGATGTTACAAGACAACATTTTGATATTGCGGACAATCTGGAACAGAAAAAGCATCTTGGTGTTATTATTGCTAAAATTTACGAAGAAAAACTTTCGGATAATTTTGAAGCAATTTCTGCGTGGAAACTTATTCTTGAAGAGGCACCTGAAGACCTTGAAGCTATTAGCGCTTTAGAGAAACTTTATATTAAAGAGAATAACTTTGTTGATCTTCTTGAAAATCTTACACTTCAAAAAGAACTTATTCAGGATCAGGCAGCTTTTGTTGAGTTCTCCCTTAGAATTGGAGATCTTAAGAAAGTAGAATTGTCTGATCTGGATGGGGCAATTATGAGCTATAGTGATGTTCTGGCACAACATCCAACAAATAGAGATGCTCTTGAACGTCTTGAAGAAATAGCAAAAGATGAATCAGTAAGACTTGCAGCTATAGAAGTTCTTGAACCCCTCCATAAAGAGGCTGAACGTTTTGAAAAACTCATTGAGCTTTATGAATTAAAACTTGAAATTGAAAATGATCAGAGCCAAAGAGTCGAAATTCTTCTTGAGATTGCCGGAATTACTCAAAATGGATTAAGTGAACCTTCAAAGGCATTTGATGTTTATGTAAGGGCACTCAAAGAGGATCCTTCCAGAAGTGAAATTCTTGATGACCTTCAGAGCATTGCTGATGCTGAAGGTATTTATAAGAGATTGTGTGAGGTCTTTGAGAGCGTTGCCGGGGATATGTATGATCAGGATGCACAGAATGCTCTTTTTAAGAGGCTTGGTGGTATAAAAGAGGGAAGATTAGGTGATGTTAAAGGAGCTATTGAGGCTTATCGTAATGTATTTGATAATGGTGATACTTCCATAGATATTCTTTCTGCCCTTGACAGATTGTACGAGCGTGAGGAGATGTGGACAGAGCTTGATGAGATTCTTGAGCAGGAGATGCAGGAGAGTTCCGATACTGGCGTTATTACTCAGTTAAAGCTTAGACAGGCCGCAATTAAAGAGAGAGAGTTTGAGGATTATTCCGGAGCCATCAATGTTTACAGGGATATTTTAGATGTTTCATATGAAAACGTTGAAGCTGTAAAGGCACTTGAGGCACTGCTTACAAAAGAAGACCTTGTAATTGATATTGCAGATATTCTTAAGCCGGTTTATGAGGCAACAGGCGGGGAACACAAGATTACAAAACTCATTGAATCCAGACTTAAGATTGCTTCAGATGATACTGACAGATTTGAGCAATATCTGTTACTGGCGTCTCATCAGGAACAGGTGCTTGGTGATAACGCTGGAGCTTTTGACTCTTTTGCAAAAGCTTTTAGAATTCAGCCTGATAATCCCGAAGTGTTAAGTGAACTTGAGCGTCTGGCGGAAACATCCGGCAGCTGGTCAGCTCTCGTGGATATTGCCGAAGACTCAGTTGCTAAAAGTAAAATTGATCCTGAACTGAAAGTAGATTTAGGCCTCAAAATTGCAGGCTGGGCATTTAACCAGGTGGGAGATCCCAGAAAAGCGGAATCTTTGTACAGGACAGTTCTAGAACAGGATGGTGAACATCTTGAAGCTTTATCCGCGCTTTCAAATCTGCTCACCGGCCTTGGACGTTTTGAGGACCTTCTTGTCATAATGCAGAAACAGGCAGATGCGGCTTATGATTTTGTAGATAAAAAACATATTCTGATTCACGCTGCGGATATTGCTGTTCACGAACTTAACAATGTGGATAAGGCAATAAATTTTTATAAACAAGTTCTTGAAAATGATGACTCAGACCTCGAAACTCTAGATGCATTAATTGATCTTACAGAACAAAAAGAGAATTTTAGCGAACTGGTAGAGCTTATTATTTCCAGAGCTCAGTTTACACCAGATATGAATGATGCTGCCCGTTTCAGACACAGGGCTGCAGCTTTATTTATGGGTCCTTTAGAAAATAAGGATAAGGCCATTGATGTTTACAGAGAGATCCTTGATTCTAATCCTCTTGATAATGATGCTGTTAATATGCTGATAACTGTTTTTGAGAATCTTGAGAGATGGACAGACCTTCAGGAAATTTATCAGCATAAACTCGATAACACTTCTGATGACAGTCAGAGGATTGAACTTATGAGGTCCATGGCAGGTTTAAGTGAAAAACGCTTTGAAGAATATGATGATGCCGTTGATAAACTTCAGGAAATCGTATTAATATCTCCTGAAGATGAAAACGCAATAAAATCATTAGAGAGAGTTTTTACTAAACAGGAGAGATGGCAGGATATAATCGACCTTTTTGAAGATCAGGCAAATAGAGCTTCCGATTCGGGTAATGGAGAAAAAGAGTTATCTCTCCTTGTAAAAATTGGTGAGCTTTATGTTGACAGACTCGATGACATATCCGGAGCAACAGATATTTACGAACGTGTACTTGAGAGAGACTCTGAGCATACAGGAGCGTTAAATGCCCTCGCAAAACTTTATGAGGTTCAAGGGGACTTTGAAAAAGTTGCAGAAGTATTAAATCGAGCTGTGGAAACAGCAAAACCAGGTGTCGAGCAGGCTGAGGTTCATTACAGATTGGCCAGGTTAAGTGTATCTCATTTAGAAGATGAAGCAGGAGCAGTAGAACATCTGAACAAAGCTGTTTCTTCACACTCAAGTCATGGAGATGCTAATAAAATGCTGGCAGAAATTGCCCGCAAACTTGAAGACTGGACAACCCTGTACGGATGCCTGTACAGACTGGTCGATATTGAGGAAGAACCCAAAGACAAACTGGAACTCCTTCTTGATAGTGCATCTGTATTATCTGAACACTTGAGTGATGCTTCAGGAGCTGTAGAAGCACTTCAGAAAGCTTATGAACTTGATAATTCCAATAAAGATGTTCTGCTACGATACTCTGACGCTTTAATTGATGCGGGTAGACAGGATGATGCAATCCCCGTAATTAAAGATCTTATTGATGCAGAAACTAATGGCGGTAAAAAGAGATCTAAAATTGCAGCTATTTATCATCAGAAACTTGCAAAAGCATACGAAAGCAAAGGAGATCAGGATCAGGCCCTTGAAAATCTTGAAGCTGCATACAAAATGGATATTTCTAATACAGAGGTTCTTTTATCCCTTGGTAAACTTCATTATGCCCGGGAAGAATATGATAAAGCCGCCAAACTTTTCAGAGCACTTCTTTTACAAAAATTTGATTCTGTTATGGGGTTAACAAAAGCAGATGTATATTTTTATGTGGGAGATATTCAGCTTAAACAGGGAGAGCCTAAAAAAGCAAAAGGAATGTTCAGAAGAGGGCTTGACGAGGATAAAGATCATGAAGGATGCAAATCTGGTCTGGCACAGTGCTAATATGGGTTTTAGCAGTTTTTGCCTCTCTTTTAATCAGACTCTTTAAACTTACATGGCGTGTAAAAATCACTGGACTTGCTGAATACAACAATGAATCTGTTGTGTTCTGTTTTTATCACGGTGAACAGGCAGCTTTTTTTGCATACCCCCATAAAAAAAAAGTTGTAATTCTTTCTTCGTTATCAAGGGATGGAACTCTTCAGGCTCATATTTTAAGAATGCTTGGTTTTCATGTTGAGCGGGGATCATCATCAAAAGGTGGATTTTCCGGTCTTAAATCAGTTGTAAAGGCAATGAAAAAGGATATGGATGCAGCATTTGCAGTAGATGGTTCCAAAGGTCCTTATCAAAAATCAAAACCCGGTGCCATTGGTGCTGCAAAACTGGCAGGTGCCAAAATAGTTCCCCTTAGAGCAACTGCTCAAAAAGCCTGGGTTTTTGAAAAGTCATGGGATAAATACACTCTTCCAAAGCCATTTTCAAAAATTTCAATTACTGCGGGTGAGCCGATTGATCCACAAAAATTAACAGTAACTGAACTTGATAATGAACTTGCAAAGCTGTTAAAAAATAGCCGCCCTTTTTGAAAGGGTTGAAATTGTTAGCAAAAATAGTATTTATTTTTTTAGGGAAGAAATTTAAAGATTATTTTCCAAAAACAAGATAGCCGCCAACGTGGCCGAGAGTTGCAATGAAAAGCATTGCAAGACCCTGAAATCCAAAATATGCAAGGGTTGCCAATATTGTAATTGGATTGGTGAAGTTAATAACTCCGGTATCTGCAAATACAACATTGTGAAGAAGAACTACTGCTATTCCGGAAAGGAGAAACAGGGCAGAAAAAATTATTTTTAAAGTTATTACCCTGTATGGACGCTGTCCATATCTGAATTTCCAGTCCCATACACCTGAAATATAGGTTAAAAGAGATGATGCAACAGCTATTGCAAACATGATAAAAACAACACTGCTTATTGAAGAAAGATTTTCACTGCTCCAGTTTTTAATATCCTGAGATGCTGTTACCGGAAGTATTAAAGATAAAAGTAATAAAAAGAGAGAACCCATCATTGCCAGAGGAAACAGTCCGATTGGAAGGTGAGTTGCAACAGGGTGAATTCTTGATTTAGGCTGAACTCTGTTTATTTCTACATCGTTAACAACAGGTAATGTGTGTCCGTATGTCTGATGAACCTCAAGGGCAACTCCGCAAACAGGGCAAATAACACATGCGTTTTCATCGAGATCGTAAAATGAGAGCTCAATGTGGCAGACAGGGCAGAAAAAAGTTTTTCCGTAGAGGGGTTTTTTTACAACCCTTACAATTTTATCCGTTATTTTCATTAAATCATCGTACATGATTAAACTCCTAAGCTTGTTAAATATTAATCAACTTCTTTCATTCTCATTAGTTTTCCAACGATGATCATTTTTTGAATTTCTGATGCACCTTCGTAAATCTGATAGATTTTTGCATCTCTTAACAGCTTCTCGGCAGGCATCTCATTTGTATATCCGTATCCACCTAAAATCTGAGTGGCTTCAATTGCGGAATCCATAGCTACTTTAGCAGCATACCATTTAGCCTGTGCAGCAAGCCTTGAATTTTCGATTCCAAGGTCAAACATCTGAGCAGCTTTATAGGTCATGAGTCTGGAGGCATCAAAGAAAGTTGTTATTTCTGCAAGTTTAAAAGAGATTCCCTGATATGAAATGAGTTTTTTGTCAAAAGTACGTCTAACCTTTGAATATGTCAGGGCAATATTGATTGCAGCTTTTGTAATTCCATTTGCGCCTGTTGCGATACCAGGTCTTGTGTGGTCAAAGGTTTTCATAGCTATTTTAAAGCCGTCCCCCTCTTCCCCAAGACGATATTTCTCAGGAACTTTAACATCTTCAAATGTAACTCTTACTGTATTCGAAGCATGCTGTCCCAGGTTTTCCTCTTTGGCGCCTCTGATAATTCCAGCTGAATCAGCAGGTACAATAAAACCTGTTAATTTAGTATCAACTCTTGCTAAAACAAAATACCATGATGCAACTGAACCGTTAGTAATCCACCATTTAACGCCATTTATAACATAGTCGTTTCCAACTTTTACAGCAGTTGTTTTAACTCTTGCAACATCAGATCCAGCTTCGGGTTCAGTAACAGCATATGCGCTGAACATGAGCTCTTCAGTCATTGGTCCAAGAAACTCTTTTTTCTGAGCGTCGTTACCTGCAAGAATTACAGGATACTGTGACAATCCGTTGGCATCAATTGCTGTTCCGATTCCTGTGCAGCCTGTGCAGATCTCTTCCATGACAAGGCAGTGATTCAGTACAGATTCGCCCTTTCCTCCAAATTGAGTCGGAATATGAGAATTCATAAAGCCCTGTTTAAAGGCCTCTTTGCAGATGTCTTTGGGAAATTCACCCGAGCGGTCATGTTTTAAAGCATTTGGTGATACAAATTCCTCTGTAAATGCTTTGGCTTTGGCTTTTAATTCCTCTTGTTCTTTTGTTAATTGAAAATCCATTATCTGTTCTCCTCATATACATCGATATACTTAGGTTTATCTTTTGAGTACTCTCCAACCTTGGTTAAAATGTCAAAAGGCTCTTTTTTAAAAAGATCAGGCTCATAGGATGTTTTTCCAAAACCCTGACGTCCAAGTGAAATTTTCAAGCCGTAAGCGCCTAAAAATATATTGGCTATATTATTGATAATAATAATTAATATTCCTAATGGACCCATCATTTGCGCAGCTTCAAGTCCACCATTTACAGGCAGGAGCATCCAGAGTTCAATTGCAAGTGCAAATACAAGCACTATTGAAAAGAACATTTTGACTTTATGGGTTGAGTGCCATTTTGCATAAATATGACCTCTTTCAAATACCCCGGTCATAATAGAAGGTATTGCGACAAGGAGCATCATGGGGATAGATAAATAGATAAACATCTCCCATGTTTTTAATGTGATGGACATTATTTCAGTCTCAGTTTTCAGCAGTATAAAAGCGGCAGCTGCAATGGGTGCAAGTGCTGCAATTACGTGTACCATCATTGAATGCAAATGAAGTTTTTTTCTAAACATATTTCTCCTATATTTACTGTAACGTTAGCTTCAGTGACCTGCCGATTTATCATAATCATTAAAAAGTTCCAATAATTATTCCAATTAAATCTGAAACATTTGAACAATAATTAACATTTGTAATAAATAATATTTTTATAAATCGTGAATAGGTACTATTTGCAATGGTTTTTAATGAATCGTTTTTTCAATTTTTCAAAATTAACATCCATCTTTGATTTTTCAAGAGCTGCAAAAAAAGAGGTACTGTTTTCAAAATTATTTTCAAATAAAACAGTATTACTGCTCTTATTTAAATGATTGAGACAAGACATCATGGCGGCAACTTCGGCAACTCTTTCCACTGAGTAATTATTGGATTTGAGTTCTTTTAAGCTTAAAGAGTAAAGAGTGGCGGCAGGATCATCTGCAATAGATTCATTTAACTTTTCAATTGAACCTTTTTTATCATTTTGCTGCAGTTTAATACGTGACAGAATGTAGGAAGTTTTAGCTTTGACCCTATTATCAGCAACAGCAGAGCCAATATTTTCAATAAACCCAAGAGCTTTATTAACATCACCCTTTTTTAAAGATATTTCGGCAAGTCCGTTGTAGGCTGAAAATGCAAATGGATTAACTGTAAGTGCCTTCTTATACTCAGCAGCTGCACTGTCGTATTTTCCATTGTTAAACAGTTTATCGGCTAAACTTAGTTTTATTAAAGCTGCAGAATATTTTTGCAATTCTAAATTAATGGAATCAGACATTGAGAGACTCAGAAATGTCAGACTCTCCATAAAACTCCTGCTATTTCTATAATTTGAAATTTCAAGAAGAACATCCCCGTCTTTGAGGGTTAATCCATTATTGCCGGACTTTTCAATTTTACTGCCAGAGAGATCTTCCATGCTGTCCAAATCAAGACTCTCTGTTCCGGTAAAATAGTTGACTGTTATTTTAAACAGTTTATTATCGTAAAAAATAAAATTGATGTAATTTTTAGTCCTGTCCTTTATTCCACCAGGATAAAGCTCTAAAACTCTTCCCCCTTTTAATGAATCAAGAGCCTCTGAGTCGTATATTTTAAACTCTTTTACTGAATCTTTAATTTCATTAAAAGTTTTTCCGAACAATTTACAAAACCCGGGAGCCTGATTTGCTTCAAATATCTGCTGTATTAAAATCTTGTATTCAAAATCCGGCATTGAAACAAGAGGGTGGCAGTTGGGCAGAGGCTCTGCAATTTTAAACTGGTCACTGTTATCCGTTTTTAAAGCTTTTGCTGCAGACTCATTTTTTTTAGAGTATTTATTCTTGCGGTCAGTTGATTGATTTTTTATTACTGTTTCTACTTTTTTATCTTTATCCAAAGTGTTTTTTTTATGCTGATCAGAGCCCGAGGGCAATAAAACAGGTGATATCAAAATTAAACATCCAATTAAAAAAAGATGCCACCATGCGGTTTTTTGTAAAACAAATTTTAAGAATGAGTTTACTTTAGGATTTTTCAGATTAACCCTGTCCGAAATTTTTTCAACTGGTCTGCTTTTTAAAAATGATTCCACTAAAGGTTTTTTTTCAATAAATAGAATTGATATTTTTTTGTAATACTTTTTAAAGTTGTTTTTAATAAAGTCTAAAGCTGTAACCCCGAAAGTTGCCCATAAAGTAAATAGATATTTTTTAGCTGCAGCCTTTTTATCAAGAGGTGCATCATCTGTAATATTTTCTTGAGATACAGTACTTATTTCGCTTAAGCTAATCTCGCTTGTGGTATCATTTCCAAGCTCTATCAGGCCAGAAACATCTTCTATTTCAGGAACCCAGTCACCATCAGTTAAAACACTTTTTGAAATGGGAGCGCTGTTTTTAACCTTAGGCAGAGAGGGCTTTGCAGCTGTTGCAGGTTTTGCTTTTATACCCGGTCTCGGAGTCGGAGGAAGGGTTCTATTCTTCTTTTTAGTCTCCAGATTTTCATAAACAGCCTTAGGAGGTGCGGTGCTTTTGGTTTGCCTGGCCTGATTCATGGTAATTGTACGCATGGGCTGTGTCATTTTTGGGGAAAAAGGTTCACCTTCATTTTTGTGAGGCAGTTTAAATCCACAGTGTCTGCATCTGACAGCAAGAGCTGGAATCTCTTTTTTGCAAACGGGACATGTTTTTTCTTCAGGCATCAGTTACCTCATCAGCAGTTTGAGTTATTCTGAACTAAAAATAGCCAGAATTGTATCTACAAGTGTATCATCAATTTCGTCACAAACAAAATCTGCACCGGCATCCCGCAAAACTTCTGCAGTATTATGTGAATAAGGAATTCCTATTGCAATTGAATCAGCTTTATGTGCCGCGTAAATATCAAATGGAGTATCTCCAATGATAACAGGTTTTTTATTAATTATTTCATATTTGTCAGTTATTCGTTTAATGCCGGCTTTGACAATATCCGTTCTTATTCTTCCATCTTCTCCATAGCCTCCAAGGTCCAAATTGAAAAGATGATCAATTTTTGTATTTTCAAGTTTTGCCTCAGCCCCTTTTTTAATATTGCCCGTTGCAATTCCAACAGCAAAATTATTTGCTATCAGCTTTGAAATAACTTCAATAGCTTTTCCCCTTAAAGTGTAGGAGTCATTTGTCATGTGTTGAGATATTAGTGATGAGTAGGCCGCAAGAAATTCATTTTCAAGATCTTTGGAAGGATTCTCAATTCCCCCAAGTTTTAATATCTGATTGGCAACATTCTGGTCTGTAGCCCCGGCAAAATCAATATAATCCGCAAGATTTTTTTTACCGGTTAATATAAAACCGGCCTCATCCATTGCGTGTTTACCAGCAGACAGAGAATCAGACGTTCGATACATAAGTGTTCCGTCAATATCAAAAAGTAAGATCCCTCTTTTTATTTCTTTGGTAGTTTCTCTGTTTTTCACCGGCTATTTTCCCTGTGCAAATTTTAAAAGATCTTTTGCTGCATCTTCCATCTTTTTGCTTTTGCTGTCACCCCCCAGCATTCTTGCTATTTCAGAAACAACAAGACTTTTTGAAAGCTCTGTCACTGTGGTCACTGTCCGTTTATCTTTTTCATTTTTAGACAGAAAAAAATGCCTGTCTGCAAAAGCGGCAATCTGTGGAAGGTGGGTAATACATATTAACTGATGGTGTTTTGCAACTTCTTTCAGTTTTGCAGCAACAGAATTGGCAGTATTTCCCCCGATACCCGCATCCACTTCATCAAATACATATGTGCCAACAGGTCCAACCCCTGCAAATGCTCTTTTTATGGCAAGCATCATTCTTGACAACTCTCCTCCGGATGCAACTTTTTTAAGGGGATGATAACCTTCACCCTTATTAAGCTCCACCATAAACTCAACTCTGTCCATACCGGTTTTGGAGAGAAATTCATCTTTCGAGGTAATTATAACTTTAAAAGAACCATCAGCAAAATTTAGATCTTTAAGCTCTTTTGTTACACTCTTCGACATCTTTAATGCTGCGCCGCTTCTTACTTTTGAGAGATTTACAGCAACTGAGTATGCACTCTCTTTGCACTCTTCAACTTTGTGCAGGAGTTTTTCAAAGGACTCTTCAAAACCTTTTAATGTTGTGTGTTCATCTCTTAATTTTTCAAGAAACTCATCAAGGTCATCTGGTTCAACCCCATGTTTTCGGCTTAAATCTAAAAGCTGAGACTCCCTTTCCATAAGCTCCTCAAGCTTATTGGGGTCAGCATCAAGATTTCTCGAATATGATGAAATATTTCTTGCGGTATCTTCAATTATTGCCGCAGCATCATTTAAGGCGGCAGCATATTCAGCAAATACCGGGTCAATTCTCGAAAGGTGTTCCAGGTCTCTTGAAAGAGAACCGATATTTTCAAAAATTGATCCGTCGTTCTCATAAAGATTTAATGAGCAGTCTGATGTGGTTTCAAGGAGCTCGGTCTGGTGCTTTTCAATTTCGATTGACTTGTGAATATTTAAAAATTCCCCCTTTACAGGAGAGAGACGTTCGAGCTCTTCTAATTGAAATTCAAGATAATCAAGGCGCTTTGTCCTGTCTGACTCTTTTTGTTTAAGGTCATGTAACCTTTTTTCAGCATTTTGCAGAGATTCAAAAGCATTCAGCATTTCTGTGAGAATCTCTTTTTTATCAGCGTATTCATCAATGAGATTCAGCTGAGATCTGCTGTCAAAAAGAAGCTGCTGTTCGTGCTGTCCCATAAGCTGAGCAAGATTTTCAGCTATTCCCGACAATACACCAAGGGATGCAAGCTTGCCGTTTAAAAAAACTTTATGACGCCCCTGTACCGGAATGACTCGTCTTATTAATAGTTCTTCATCAACAGGTATTCCCGCCTCTTCAAGGCGTATCATTACCTCTTTTTCGTCGCTGATATCAAAGATACCTTCTACCTCAGCCTCTTCCGCATCTTTTCTTACAAGCCCCCCTTTAGCTCTTTTTCCAAGAAGGAGATCAAGAGATGTGGTTATCAGAGATTTTCCGGCTCCGGTCTCACCGGTTAAAACATTAAAACCGGCATCAAAAGATATTGACAAGTCTTCAATAAGAACCAGGTTTTTTATCTGCAGATGAGTTAACATTTATTTTTAACCTTGAATTTTATCTGTAACAAGATCTGCGGCAACTTTATCAGATATTGAGTCGCCTTTTAAAAGAGCAACAAGTTTAAGTGCAAATTCCATGGCAGTCCCGGGGCCTCTGCTGGTGATAACTCTGCCTGATTCAACAACAGATTTTTCGCTGTAGATACAGGAGACAAGATCTTTTTTTAAAGAGGGATAGTTTGTCGCCTCTTTTCCCCCAAGCAGACCGGCCTTTTCGAGAGCCGCTGGGGCTGCGCAGATTGCCGCTGTGTATCCGCCATTTTTTTCGATATTTTTAATTTCATCAATTATTCGTGCATCATCTCTTAACGCATAAGCATTTGGCTGTCCCCCTGGGAGTACAATCATGTCATATGTAGAATTTTCAACAAGTGCTTCATCGAGTGTTTTATCAGCTTTTACAGTTATTCCCGATCTGCCTGTTACGCGCTCTCCATGGAGAGCGGCCAGGGTCACATCAATTGATGCTCTTCTTAAAACGTCAACAATTGTTACTGTTTCAATCTCTTCAAACCCTGCAGAAAATGGAACAAGGACTCTTTTATTCATTGAATCCCCCATTATGAGTTCAAGTATTCTTTTACCGCATCGGCAATCCTGTGCCAGGTGTTAATGCGTTTGTTATCATTACACTCAAGCATCGTAATTCTAAAACCAAACATATTGCTGTAAAAACCTGTCAAAGGAACCACGCAGATCCCTTTTGACGCCAGAAGAAAATATGCAAACCGTTTATCCGGTTCCAGCCCGGGAAGAAGAGATTCGATATACTCTTTAATCTCCGGGTTTTCGATTGGAAGTGACTGGGAGCTGTTTAAAACACCCGGATCAAAAACAACGGTCATATAAAAGGCGCCTCTCGGGCGTGCAATAGTAACACCTTTTATCTGCCTTAAAATATCAAGAGCCTCGTTTGTTCTTGCTTCAAATATTTTACGTCTTTTATCAAGGTGGGCAGGGTATCGCTCATCACTCATAACAATTGGAATTGTCATCTGTGGAAGAGATGTGGAACAGACTTCAAGCATTTTTGCATTGATAATACTTGTTATGTACTCTTCAAAACTTTTATCAGCATGGCGGTTGTAAACTTCTATCCACCCGCTTCTGCCCCCGGGCCATGGAAACTCTTTAGATATTCCTTTTAGGGAGATACCCGGAACCTCTTCAATAACTTCAGACAGAAAAGTCATCTCTGCGCCGTTGTAGGTAATATTTGCATAAATTTCGTCTGCAATAACCATTAGACCGTAACGTCTTGCAATATCAACAATGCCAACCAGCACATCCCTGGACAGAACAGTGCCCGTAGGATTGCCGGGGTTTATTACAAGAATACCCGCAATTGTATCGTTGTATTTAACTTTGTTTTCCAGCTCCACAAGGTCGGGCATCCAGTCGTTATCGTAAAGCAGATTGTAGGTTACATGACTGTAGCCTGAGTGGGCCGCCTCTGCAGATGAGTGTGTTGGATACGCAGGTGAGGGACCAATAACTCTGGCCTCACGTTTCATTGAGCCAAACAGTCTTGCAACAGCATCACCAAGGCCGTTAAAAAAGATGATGTCTTCTGCATCAAGCTTTGCACCGCCCCGTTTATTGTTTAAATCAACAAGAAAATTTCTTGTATATAAATCTCCCTGGGTGGCGCTGTATTTATAGCTGTCATCATCTTTTGCAAGGTCAACAACAACATCTTTTATCCATTGAGGAAGCTTTTCACCCTTTTCAATGGGGTCTCCGATATTTTCCCATGTTGTAATATCAAGTCCCATTTTCTGCAATTTATTACCGAGAATTACAATCTCTCTAATCTCGTATTTAAACTGCCCTGCTGACGGACTGACAATGCTGTATCTTATTCCTCTACCCATAAAATCTCCATCAATAGGCTTTAGCTATCAACACCCTCTGCTTTGAAGGTTTGCCTGTTAAAATACATTTACCCTCTTCTTTTGCAGGCCCCTGGCCATCAAGAGGAATACATCTGATAGTGGCTTTGGTTTTATCTTTTATTGCAGCCTCGGTCTCTTTAGTTCCGTCATAGTGGCACCATACAAATTTGGAACCTCCATCTTTAAAAACCGCTTCAAATTCATCAAAGGTATCAACTGAAACAGTATTGTCTTCTCTGAATTTAAGGGCTCTTTCATAAAGAAACGTCTGAAATTCATCAAGAATTCCAGGTAGCTGTTCAGCCAGTGAATCAATGGCAATCTTCTGTTTTCCATCACTGACTCTCAGCTTGATCATCGCCTCACCAGAGGCAATATCCCTTGGTCCTATTTCAATTCTTACAGGAACACCCTTGCGTTCCCACTCGTAGTATTTTTCACCCGGGCGTTTGCCTTCACGGTCGTCAACCTCAACTGTAAGGCCTTTGCTTTTAAGATCTGCTGCCAGCTTGTCAACAACAGGTATTACAAGCTCTTTTTCGCTCTCTTTACGTGCAATAGGAACAATAACAACCTGTATGGGCGCCATTTTAGGAGGAAGAATAAGCCCTGTGTCATCGGAGTGGGTCATAATCAGAGCACCAACAAGGCGGGTTGAAACGCCCCATGAAGTCTGCCATACATACTCTTCTGCTCCGGCTTCAGTCTGAAATTTTACATCAAAGGCCTTTCCAAAATTCTGCCCCAGATCGTGGCTTGTTCCCGCCTGGAGAGCTTTGCCGTCTCTCATCATCGCCTCGATGCAAAGGGTGTCAACAGCACCGGCAAAACGCTCGGACTCTGTTTTTCGTCCTTTAATAACGGGCATCGCCATAACATTTTTTGCAAATTCAGCGTAAACATCAAGCATCTTCTCAACTTCATTTACCGCATCTTCATGGGTGGCATGAGCAGTGTGCCCCTCCTGCCATAAAAATTCAGTAGTACGAAGAAACATGCGGGTGTGCATCTCCCAGCGCATAACATTGGCCCACTGATTTATAAGAAGGGGAAGATCCCTGTAAGAGTTAATCCATTTTGCAAAAAAGTGACCGATAATAGTTTCAGAAGTAGGTCTGATGCAGTACTGCTCATTTTCAGGAAGATCCTTGCCCCCCGCATGAGTAACAATAGCAATCTCCGGGGCAAACCCCTCAACATGCTCAGCCTCTTTTTTTATAAAAGACATAGGAATAAGCAGTGGAAAATAGGCATTTTTATGACCGGTCTCTTTAAATCTCTTATCAAGACCTGCCTGAATTCTTTCCCAGATTGCGTATCCGTGGGGCTTGATAACCATGCAACCTTTTACAATTTTAGCAACCTCGGCAAGATCACCCTCTCGTACAACATCCTGATACCAGGCGGGGAAATCCTCAGCCTGTTTAGTTATTTTTCCTTCTACTGCCATAGTAAATCCTTAATATGTTTAAAATTATAAATATCCATCATGTAAAAATACAGATGTCTAAAGACAAACCCAAAGCATCAGATAACACAAATATCAGGATTATCGAACTATTTTTAATATAATAAACTCAAAGAATCAGCATATTTAAGGTCTTACACTAAGCTAAAGCAACATATTACAAATAACCCAAATGTAATATTTGCAATATAAAGCATAAAACGGTGCAACCAGTTGCACTGTTTTTAGAAACCCGCCTGACACCAGCTGTAAATGAATTTTTAAAGTTAAATTATCCTAATAAAATACAAATAAAATGTCCAGAAAAAAAATCCAATACCTGAGATATACAATGCTAGCGGAGGGTTATCTTGTTGTTGCGACTTTTACGGTTATGTTCCGTCCGTCCAGTTCATAGCCTTCAAGTTCTTCTATAGCACGAGGGCTGTCCTGGCGGTTTTCCATTGTTACGAAGGCAAATCCCCGGGACTGGCTGGTTTCTCTGTCGGTAATAATTGCTACCTCTGAGACCTTTCCATACTTTGAAAACATCTCCATTAGTACGGTCTCTGTAACCATGTCAGTGAGACTTCCTACAAAGAGCTTGCAAGGTACCGTTACAGGCGCCCGCGGGGTTCTCTCCCGTTCAGCAATCTGGCGCATTACCTCGCTTGAAGATGGGAGGCGACCTACGATGTCTTCAACTGAGACCACCTCAAATGGATCGGCACCATGCTGGCTTCGTTGTGCACGTCGCTCTGCTTTAGCCTGTTGTTTTCGAGCCTTTTCAGACTCCCTGTTACGTTTTGCTTGTGAATGTGTTTGTGAATCTCTACTCATTTCTCTTACTACCACAAGATGGCCAATAAAAATGAAAAGAATGCAAAAAAAATGCTCTTTAAATTTAATGATAACAATTTCAGATGGTTGAGAGCTAAAAAAAAGTCACATAGGGTTGTTTTCGGGCCAAATAAGATGAAAATCACCTGCTTTTTGTTCTTAATTAAATAACTTCAGCAAGTGCTTTATCCGTAAAACAGCTTATAATGGATACAGACAGAATCATATTTTTAAAATAAAGCTTTATTTTAATATCTATTAAGCCGGATGTATTATATGTCATTCAAATATTGAAGAAAAATTAGTAATAGTTTTCTCCAGTTTTTAAGTTATGTTTAAATAACTAAATTTCACATCTACCTCGAACAGGTGATTTCGAAAGTAGAATGTTAATAAAAATTCACCAAAAGTATAAGGATTACAAAATGAGTACAGGTACAGTAAAGTTTTTCAATGACAGCAAAGGTTTTGGTTTTATTTCTCCTACAGACGGAGGAAAAGATCTTTTTGTTCATAGTTCAGCAATTAAAACAAGTGGCGGGCGTGCAACCCTCAATGAAGGTCAGGAAGTAGAATTTGAAGTAGGCGAAGGTCAAAAAGGTCCTTGTGCTACTAATGTAGTTCCTGTTTAATTAATCTGACTTCCAACATTGTGGAAATCCGCAACCAGCCCCCTCCCCCATTAACCTCTTAAAAAACCAAATTAAATTTTTCGAAATTATCTTATGATATTTTTGGGTTCCCTCACTTTTGCTTTTATTTAATTAGTCATAATGGAATTATTTCAGATATTGACTGTAACTTTTGTAGAGTGCTGCTCTTTTTGCTGCATCGTCTGTTAAGGGCGGGTTGAAGTTGTAATTTGGGTTTGGGTCCATGTAGTGAAAATCAAAAGAGACAAGTTTTGTTGTGTATTGTGCTTCGGTTTTTAGCTGAAGTTCTATTTTTTCTATTGTTGCGGGTTCAAATGCGGGGTTTTCTCTTGTTCCTGTATTTGTGAAAAGTTCAGAATTTGCCCAAAACTGTTTTTTGTTATTTTTTGCTGCTTTTGCAACTTCAATAAAAAAAGGAGATATTTTATCCTCGCTTTCAGTAAGTGTTTCCGGCTCAACGCCCACTCCGTCCTGAAGAATAATTATGTCGAGGTCTGAATTTGCAAGCGCATAGTTCCACATAGCTCCATACTCTTCAGATGTTGATAATTTTGTATTAAAAAAAGGTGATATTGAAAGCGTAAGGGCCGGATCGTTTTGATGAACCGCGTCTGCAACCCTGTCCAATAAATCAGCGAGAATCGGCCAGTTTGCCTCTGGAATAAATGCTATATTTGCTATTTCAACAGACAGATAAAAACCCTTCAATGCGGTTTTCTGTTTATACTTTGAATAGAGCTCATTAACTATAACTATGGATCTCTCTACATGATAATTGATAATATCACGGTCCTCTTTTGTTATTATATTGTCAGATATTGCATTCCACCAGTTATACCCGTTACTGTCCTCACACAGATAGAGTCCCAAAATAATGTTGATACTGTTTGCTTCTGCAGCATCAAGAATGTATTCGACCGGCTCTTTTCCTCCGTCATTTGGTGAGCCCGGCCAGAGGGTCGGAGTCACCCAGCCTCTTGCAGAAATCCCGCTTATGGTATTAGAATCCGCATTATAAAATGCAAAATCCCCGCTTGCATCACCACCGTAAGTATCTGAAAACCAGGTCTGGTTATACCAGTAATGAGTAGTCCACTGATAAATAAGTGTATCTGCGCCCGCATCTGACATTGTTTTTACAAAAGCATCATATTCTGCCTGTGAAGAAAATAAAGATGGATCAGTTACCCCATATCCAAGTTGCGGCTGTACAAAAAATCCCGTAATAAATGGAGGGATTCCCGTATCACTTTCAGTACCTGTTTCACTGTCTGAAAAACTATCAATTTCAGTACCGGAAACTGCTGTATCCTGACTTGTATCAATAGAGCCATCTGTACCGGAATCACTGTCAGAACCATTTTCAACTGTTGTATCTGAAATTAAATTATCTCTTTCATCTCCACTGTTTTTTGAACATGAAACAGTCAATAAAACAGCAATTAATACACTTGCTGTTACTGTTAATAATTTTTTTTTCATATTTACACCCTCTTTATAATTATCTGTTCACACATTTACTATTTAAGTATTTGTTATTTTTTTTACAATTTTATATCTTTTTGAGCTAAAATGTACATTAAAGTGAGTATATTAATATACTCAGGGATATTTTTCTGAAGTTCCTGAGTATTTTACTGGAGGAAAATTATGAAAAAAGGGGTTAATTTATTTTTTATTTTATTGCTGACCGGAATTTCAGCTCTAATGACAACAATATCATGCAGTTCTGATAACAGTTCAGTTACAGGTCTGGGAGACACTGATACCGACACAGATACTGACACAGACTCTGACAGTGATTCTGATACTGACACAGACTCTGATTCTGACACCGATTCTGATACTGATTCAAATCCAGGGGATATTTGCGATGGGGGAAAGTGTTCATACATCTGGATTGCAAACAGCGGTGAGTCAACTTTAAGCAAAGTTAATACTTTTACCCAGGTGGAGGTTGCAAGATACAGAACCTGCCCCGGAACAGGAAAGTTTGACTGTGATCCTTCGAGGACATCAGTAAACCTTCACGGTGATGTTGTTGTAACAAACAGGTTTCCCTCAACTTTGGATATTCCTGCAGGTGAAACAGTAAGTCCGGACACTCTCGAGCACTCATCGGTTACAAAATTTGCAGCCTCAAAATCAGATTGTATTGATCTGAACAATGATGGAAAAATTACAACATCAAATGGCCCGGACAATGTTTTAACCTGGGGTGAAGATGAATGTATGATATGGAACAGGGATCTACCTTTTATAAATGGAAACTCTCCACGGGCAAGAGCTACGGCCTGGGATGGCACTGAGGATCCGGACTCCGGAACAGGTGGCAATGTTATTATCGGTACCTGTATTGCGGCTGATGACGGGGAAGGATCGGTTGGGGAATGGGGACAGACTGATAATAATCAGCTTTATATTATTAACGGTGACTCAGGTGTTGTTGATGATACTATAAAAATTACTGACACTGAGTGTTTTTACGGCGGCGCCATGGATGCAAACGGAAATTTCTGGATTATGGACGGCTTCGGATTTCCAAGTGAACAGAGCAAGGATGGAAAAGGGCTTATTAAAGTCAACCTCTCATCAAAATCTATAGAACGCTTTGAAGAGCACTGCGGATATGGAATCTCAGTAGATGGAGACGGCAATGTCTGGACCGGTGGCAAGGACTGGGGCTCTGATGCTCCTCCAAATTTTAAAAGCTGTGTACAGAAAACCTCACAATCGGGAGTGATCGAAGTTTCAGAAGTTTTTGACAAAGAGTATTTTAGAGGGATAGCAGTTGGTTCAGGAAAAAGCGAAGGCTTTATCTGGGCAGTTGAAAGAAAAGGTTCACTTTATAAATTTGATGCAACAGATATTTCAAAAGCACCCGAAATAATTAACATTCCGGCTTTTGATGCAGCTTCAACATGTAATGATTACGAAGACTGCCCCAATAATCTCGTTGGTGTTGCAATTGATTACGACGGTAACGTATGGAGTGTATCTACAACTGATAACTCTGCATACATGCTTGACCCGGCAACAAAAGAGTTTAAAACAGTAGTAATCGGCGAAAAACCTTACACCTACAGCGATATGACCGGAATGCAGTTAAAAGGTGTAATTTCAATCGACTGACAAATCTCCTTCACATTCATCAGCAAAGAATAAACCACCCATATCTTTAACTATTTTTTAAAAAACTGTTTAATTTTTATGTCTAAAACTGGATTTGTAACATTTAACAAAGCTATTGTCTCAAGGTGAAACAGTGTTACTTTAAATATCTTATATCTGTAATTTTTATTTTTATAGCTGCATGTGAAGATCAAAACAGGGTCTCCCTGTATTCTGTTAATCAAACCACCCCCACCTTTATTGAGACCGGGGATACTATTAGGATTTACGGTGAAGGGTTTGTGGAGGGTGATGCAGATATTACTTTAAAAGGGTCCTTTAAAAAATCAGGTTCGTTTAAGCCCGTCAAACAGAGTATCTATCTAAAAGGCACTGCAATCTCATCTTCAGAAATTCAGATTTACGTTTCAAAAGAGGTTATGACCAAAATCTCAGATGATACTGTTGATTTTACAGGAATAACCAAAGTATCTTTTCCTGCAGTTTTAAAAGAGAGCGTGGTAAGTCTCGAAGCCGCTGGCCCTGTAGAGTCCATAAGATTCAGTCCCCTTGGAGAGGCTGTAAAGAGTCGCGCAAAAAATTTACGGGAGTCTCTTGATATTCTTAAAATGACAGGCATCATAGTCAATAAAGAGAGTCTGGACTCGGATATTGAAGTTTCAAAAGTTATTACCGGTTCTCTTGCAAGTATTAATAATATTAAGCAGGGTGATATTCTAATATCTATAGACAGTTTTCCTGCAAATGAAATCAA
>JAFGVO010000174.1 GCA_016937935.1 Deltaproteobacteria bacterium
AAACCGGTTTAATCTGAATATGCTTATTTCAAGGTCTGACGGTGTGGCAGGGTTTTATGTAAGTCAGGGTCTTGGACATCAGCAGGAGTATCAGCTTCCAAAAAACACACTCCCCATTATTGAAAATTCAGAAGTTGTCTATATTGACGGGCAGAGATATTCCAGGGGAACTGATTACAGAATGGATTATGAAGACGGGTCATTAACATTTAAATCTCATCTGCTTCCAATAGAATCATATCAGCGGGTTAATGTTGAATATCAGTATGAAGAAGGTCAGGCTGCTTACAAAAAAAATCTTATTGCGGTTCAGGCAGCCGGAAACATTGATAAGGATAACGCCCTTGGTTTTACTTATGTAAGGGATGCCCACGATAAATCATCCCCGCTGATAGAGATTCAACAAGATACAGGCAAACCAATGAGTCATGAAATATTTGATATGTATTTGAAAGGAAAATTTAAAAATTATTTTAAGCTGACAGGCGAATTTGCTAGATCCGTAATGGATTATAATACCCTCACCAGCGATGACAAAAGAGTGAACGGGGATGCTTTGAAACTGGATTCATCCATTGATTTTAAAAAATATTCTACCCATATCAACTATAGAAGGATAGAACCCACTTTCAGTTCAGTAGGAAAAAAGGGGTATGTTTCTCTTGGTCAGGAAGGGCTTGTTGACGATATCAGCCAGATAAATATTAATACTTCTTTAAAACCATTTAAATATTTGCACATTGATAATATATGGGAAAAATCCCATACAAATATACTTGATATTCCGGGACGCACAAGCAGGGATTTTAAGCTTACAGATACAAGGGCGGATTTTAATTTTTCCAACAATTTTACACTCAATTTAAGGGAAATGGACGAAAATCAAAAATCCAGGGACAATACCCTTGATACACAGAGAACTATACGCTCAGCCGGAACAAAAGCAGGATACGGCTTTCTTGAATTTGAGGCAAAAGGAGAAACAGAAGAAAGATTCAACAATAAATCTGATATTCTTGAAGACAGAATTAACAAGACAAACTTTGTTATAGCCACACGGGATGTTAAGAAAGTGGGTGTATCACTTGGATACGAAAATTTATCTACAGAAAGAGGAATTCTTGAGGAAAAAGTAGCGGATGTTGAAAATCTTTCTGTGAACTTAAATATAAATCCCACCAGAAAAATTTCAGCAGTCGGTATATTTCTTAACAGAAAAGAAAAAAATCTTCTGCTTAATACATTGAATACAACCACCACTGCAGATTTGCGGTGTACTCTTAAACCCTTTAACAGTCTTAAAAGTATTCTTAAATACTCTGAAATACACACAAAAAGGACTCTTAAGGAAAAGGAAAGCGAAAATACACTTGAAACACCCATAACAACAGCTACTGCTTCGGCCAGCTTTGATTACAGTCCCTTTAAGAATCTTAATACAAATCTGAATCTTAAAACAAGGGATATAATAGATGAGACAACCAGTGAAAAGTTTTCCCGTTCCAACAGTCTGCGTATGAAAATAAGGCTCACCCCCTTAAAGACAATGACAACAACTTTGGACTATAATGCAAATCAGAGTTATAATGACAGGGCAACAGAGCCTATTTCCAGAGACAGACTTCAGACAGAAACATCCTTAAGCCTTAAGAAATCTTTTCAAAAGGGTATGACATTTGAAACAAAATATTCAATATCAGACCGGAATCACCGTTATGACCCGGAAAATACTTATCTTGAAAAGGGTCTGCTTTTCAGACTTCAGAAACAGCTTAACAGATATGTTACCTCAACAATGGATTATCAGATTTCCGATGTTCAGGGAGAAGAAGATTTTTTAAAGTCAATTTTTGACAGTTCTTTTGTGTATTCTCATTATCTTAGAAATATAAGGCTTAATATCAGATATCATTTTGAAAAAGAGCACCGTGATCTGGAAAAGGTAAGACACGAGGGTACAGCACAGCTTGACTATAAACTGAATGATAAAACAAAATTTGTGGGAGAAATAAAACTTATCAGTCAAAGTCCTGATTCTGATATAGGAGATGGGTACTCGGCAACTTTGAGTAATGCAAAAATTGAAATCAGGTTTTAAGTAAAGTGCAAAAAAAGTTTGAAAATTGTAAAATACTGTGAAGAGAAGTAATGAGTTCATAAGAAGTAATAAGTTTATAAGAAGTAATAAGTTTATAAGAACGAAAAAGTTTTAACGGATAATAAATGGATTATATAATTTCCCATAATAATCTTGATTTTGACGGGCTTTCAAGTATGGCTGCTGCCAAGTGCCTTTATCAGGATGCACTGATGGTTCTTCCTGCTAATCAGGAGCGGAGCGTAAGAAATTTTTTAACCCTTTATAGACATTTTGCCCAGGCTCTAAAAGAAAAATATGTTCGTCAAGAGACAATTACAAGAATAATTGTACTTGATACTCAGGACCCTGACAAGACAGGTATATTTAAAGATTTTTTTTATAATGCTTCTGTAAAAAAGATTATCTTTGACCATCATCCCCTGTTTTTTACTCCCCAGGAAATGAAAAAGTATAATATTGAATTAAAGCATTCCGAAACCGGGGCCAATGTGACTCAGCTTATTGAGCGGATACAACGGAAAAAGATAAAAGTATCACCTTTTTTGGCTACCCTTTTAGGCCTTGGTATTTATGATGATACAGGATCACTTACATATACTTCTACAACCCAGCGTGATTTAAAAGCAGCTGCATGGCTTATGGGCCGGAAAATGTCTCTTAGTTTTATACAGGACTTTATAAGGCCTCAACTTGGATATGAACAGATGGAAATTTTAAATCGTCTGATTGATTCATTGGAAGTTCATAAGATTAAAGGAATAAGTATTTCTTTTGCTTTTGATGAGCTTGATTCCTATATGGGAGATCTTGCAATGCTGGCGCATAAGATCAGGGATCTTGAAAATATTTCAGTACTTTTTCTGGTTGTCAAAATGGGATCAAGCGTGCATGTGGTTGCAAGAAGCAGGGCTGAGATACTTAATCTTTCAAGAGTTTTTACCACCCTTGGCGGCGGCGGGCATCCTACTGCAGCATCTGCGGTTCTAAAGACAGCCTCTTTGAAAAAGGCTTTTAAAGATATTTGCTGCGCCCTTGAAAAAGAAGCTGCAAATCCGCGCTGTGCAGAAGATATTATGACTTCTCCTGTTAAGAGTATCAATTCTTTGTGTACTGTTTCAGCGGCCAAACAGCTTATGATTAAATATAATATCAGCGGTCTGCCTGTTGTGGATGACGATCGGTTGGCAGGTATTATTTCAAGAGGTGATATTGACAAGGCGGTTCACCATAACCTTTCCCATGCACCTGTAAAGGCATTCATGACAACTCATGTTATTGTGGTGAGTCCGAAAACACCGGTTGCAGAAGTTAAAAAACTTCTTTTAACCAATCATATAGCAAGAGTGCCTGTTATTGACGGGCATAACAGAATGACAGGATTAATCAGCGGAACAGACCTTTTAAGACTTATTCATGATGATCTTGTAAGTCTGCCTTTATCAGATATGGATGATAATGTAAATTATCATCTTAAGGAGAGCGGCACTGTTTCAACCAGTGCTCTTAAAGTTCTTCCGGCTGAAAAACTCAATTTTTTCAGAACAGCAGGTAAGATTGCCGAGGCCATTAATATGAAACTGTTTATTGCCGGCGGCCTGGTTCGGGACATAATTCTTTTTTACAAAGGAATAATCAGAGACCCCGGGGTGTTTGAGAACAGTGATACAGATTTTGTTGTTCAGGGTGACGGAATAGAATTTGCGCGCCAATTAAGTGAAAAATTCAAAGGGAAAATTAAGATTCATCATGAATTTCAAACAGCAGCCGTTACAATACCCGGGCATAATTATATTGATATTGCAACAGCAAGATTTGAGTATTACAGCCGCCCCGGCGCCCTTCCGGACATAGAGGCCGGTTCAATAAGAAATGATCTTCAGCGAAGAGATTTTTCTATTAATGCAATGGCTATTTCTCTTAATCCGGATACATTCGGCAGGCTTCTTGATTATTTTGAAGGGCAAAATGATATCGACTCAAGAAATATCAGAATTCTTCATAATTTATCATTTATTGAAGATCCTACCAGATTGTTCAGAGCGGTAAGATTTGCTGCGCGGTATGAATTCAGAATTGAGCCGCGCACCCTGTCGCTTATAAAGGGCGCTATTGAAAATTACGATACAGGCAGTATTTCCCATGGAAGACTTAAGGCTGAGTTAATGCTGGTTTTAAGAGAGACTTCGGCAGGAGCCGCCTGCAGGCTCATGGACAAATACAATGTGTTTTCCAGATTCTGGCCGGAAATAAATTTTTCATTAAAAATTCTTTCAGCCTTGAACAGATCTTCTTTTCTGATCGAAAAATGGTCTCAAAGCAAAGCATTAAAAAAGGATGATCTTAAGCCCGAGAATGTAAAATTGAATATTCTTTTTTCAAATGTGAATGATGAAAATTTTCTTCTACTGGCTCAAAAACTGATATTGTCCAAAAAGTATGTTGACCGATTTTTAAATTATAAAAAAGTATTAAAAGAGATCGCTTCCGGGGAGTTTAAAAAAATAAGCAAAGAAAGCTTTTATTATGATCTTTTCTACAGGCTCAGCCTTGATCAGATTGTTGCTTTATGTTCTCTTGAAAATGGTTTTTTACAGAAAAAAGCCTATAAGTATCTTACAGAGTATTCAAAAATAGTTCTTGCTGTTAATGGTACTGATATTATAAAGTGCGGTATCAGTCCCGGACCCGGGGTTAAGAGAATTCTGAAAAGTCTTATGGGTTGGGTGATTGATAAGGAAATAAAAAATAATTACCGGGATTTGATAAATAAAGTGTCAAGCCTGAAGTGAAATTTTCTGGCTGGCTTAATCTTCCAGGGCAGGCAGAAAAACAGCTTTTACATTTACAGGTTCTTTTACAGCAGCGTATATTTCTGTTTCTTCCGGAATAGTTACATCTTCTCCGTTTATGAAAAGTCCGCTTAAAAGACCTAAAGGACCTAATGCTGCAACGCCCACAATAGAAGCGCTTGCGGCTATTCCGGCCTGTTTATTATTTTCAATGGCCTGGGCATTGATTGCAAGGCCGACATTCTGACCGTCAATGGATTTTATAGATTGAAATTCCAGGGTGATTTTTCCGTTTCTTCCGAATTTTTTAGCTCTTTTTATTTTGAATATTTTACAGATGCCTTTAATTCCCTTGGGAATCACGAGACAGTTACTGATTACAATATTATCAACTACCTGAAATTGAAAGCTGTCTTCCATTTGAGCGTTTCTGGAGCTGATCGTGTCAAGTGTTTTAAGTTTAATAAGCGTTCCCTCTGAAAGAACAACTTTCTGTATATGAAGAGGCTTTCCCAAAAGAGAGTTTTTTAAAATACTCTGAACCCGATTGCTTATTGGACCGGTCAGTTCTTTTCCGAAAAGCAGTTTTTCAATTCTTGGGACTCTGTTTATAAAACCATCATTTTCCAGGTTTTCCCAAAGTCTCCACTCCATAAAGTTTACAAGAGTTTCAAGCGCATTGTTTTTTTCAGAACAATTATAAAGTGATTCATCAATGATTTCTGCTCTTTTTAAAACAGAACCTTTTGAGGATTTTCCAAAAAGATTTTTTTCAATATTTTCTATTCTGTAAATCAGGCCTTTTTCAAAAGTTTCACCGTAAATTGAGAGCTCTGATTTGTCTATTAATTCAGTTGTGGATGTTTCATCCAGTGCCAGGGCATTGGATGAAATTAAAACAGAAACAATAACAAAGGATATTACATAATATTTGAGCATTCTCATAAGAAGGTGAACCCCTGAATTTAAAATTTTATATCTGCTGACATAAAGTGCTGCTGTTCAAGCGGATTTGTCTGCACACCTTCTTTATTATCATTGTTATATCCATAGTCTATTCTGAATGTAGGTGTTATCTGCACTCCAAAGCCAAGGTTAAGGTTGCCGTTCATGGTGCCGAAGCGCACGGCCAGAGTGTCATTTACAAATGATTTTTCAAGGCCGGCCCTGAATTCGGCGCCCTTGTCATTGCGCCATCGCCAGGACACATCTTCGCTTGTAAGATTATATCCGTCAATGGCAAGTTTTGTTGTGTCTGAAATTTTCAGCAGTAAACCCAGATTGATCAGAACAGGCGAGATATAAGGGCCGTCACTGAAGAGATCATCAAG
>JAFGVO010000022.1 GCA_016937935.1 Deltaproteobacteria bacterium
CCCGATTTTGAAGAATTTATAGAGGTGAAAAATATGCTGGCAGAAACAATGAGCACCTGGTTTAAAGAGGCCGAAGATAAGGGCAGAAAAGAAGGCAGAGAAGAAGGCAGAGAGAAAGAAAAAATTGATGCTGCGATTACAATGAAAACAGATGGACTCTCTTATGAAACAATCTCAAAATACACAGGTCTTACAATTGAACAAATTGAAAAACTTTAAACTCAATATTTATACTTGTTATAAATATACAAATCATCAAACTGAATGTTAATAAGGGGTGGTTTCGTAGACGTATTTTATCCACTGGCCGTAAAATTCGTGGCAGTGTCCCCGCCAGATGTTTATTGGTCTGTTTATGTTTACATTAACCGGACGAACCACATCTGTTAAACCTTTGTCACGATCTCTAATGTACTCTTTAACCAGTCTGTCCGCCTCATACTCAGGATGTCCAAGATGAGCAATAAAACGGTGATCAGAACTTTCAAAAATTGTATAGCCGGCATCCTGTGAATAAGCCAGAAGGTTTACAACGCCCTCTTTGGCTTTGGCTTCAAGAATTTCATCTTTTATTCCCGCATATCTGCTCTGTGGAGTCCAGAATTCATCGTCAAGTCTTCCTGTTATTCGATGATTTCTATCCATATTCTGAGCTTTAAACACACCAAAAAGTTTCTCTGTATATGGAACTTTATCAATTCCCATTATTTTACCAAGAGCCAGTCCACCCCAGCAAATACCCATAGTTGAGGCAATATTTGTTTTGGCGTACTCGAGTATCTTTACAATTTCATCCCAGTATCTCACCTCTTCAAAAGGAATTGTCTCAACGGGTGCACCTGTAATTATCAGCCCGTCGAGATGACGATCTTTTACCGCCTCATCAAATGAAACGTACTCCCTCTCGATATGATCAAGATGGGTATCCCGGTACTGCTGACTTTCAAGCCTGATCCAGACGGGATGAATATGAATCAGAGTTCGTCCAAGTGTATATAAAACTGACTCTTCATACTCTGCAACTTCGGGCATTACATTTAAAATACCAATTCTCAGACCTCTAATATCCTGATGTAAAGCCTGCTCCTCTGTAATGCAATAGACACCTTTTTTTTCAAGTGCCGCTTTTGCATGAAAATTATTTGCTGTAACAATTGTCATTGTATCAATTTTCCTGTTTTTTTAAATTCATCAACACTTTCTTTGCCATTTTATATTCAAAAAATGCGAGCATATTTGAATCAATTACTTTCTGAAATAGGGTTTTGGCACTCTCTTCATCTTTGTGAGCAAGAAGATATAGCCCTTCATAATAATCAGCCTCAGTAAGCTGACCCTTGTTTACAGCATAAGAACGCAACTGTGTGGAGTCAATCTTACCCGAAAAAAACATGGCCAGCTTATCCTGCCAGCTCTCTTTGCCGCTGTTTTGAAGATACCCTTTGGCCAGATCAAAAGACTTTGACTCTTTAACCAGTGAAAGCCCTTCAATCCAGATGGAAAAATAAATTTTCCACATTGAATCAAGCCTGTCCTGATTAAAAGCCATAGAGTAAAACTCTTTTGCGTGATCAAGATCTCCCTCGTTTATTAAAAATGATATAATATCAGCATATGAAGCCCGTCTTTCGGGATCTACTTTAATAGCCTGCCTGAAAAATTCAAAAGAGTTCTCCTCTCCTAGCATCGTTGATAAAATTCCACGTCTTATGGCAACTGCAGCTGCCTGCTCCATGGGGTAATCTGCAACATTCCAGGTCTCAACTGCCGCTTTATAATCGTCTGCTGATTTTAAAGAGTTGCCCATATCTCTGTAATTATCACCCCTTTGCTCAAGCATTATTGCCTTCCAGAAATCCTTAAAATTTCCTCCTGCAGGAGGATTGGAAGTGATGCCTTTTGAAAGCATTTTGATTGCATTTTCATAATCTCCAAGGGCATTGTAAATATCTGCAAGCCGTGTAAACGGTGTTGGATTTGAGGGCCAGATTTTTGAAGCAAGTTTAAAATGTTCTTCAGCCTTTTCAATAAATGAGTCGTCAAACTCAATATTGGCGGCCATTTCAACAAGTGCCCCGGAAGTTATTGCAACGGTTACATCATCTTTCAACTTATCAGCAGCATAAGATGCAGCCGCAACTGCATCATTTACCGCTGATGAAACATTGCTTGAAATCTCAACATCCTCACTGGAATGAATATGATAAAGAACCTCACGCATCATTCCAAGCAGATGGGAAGTCATCTTTTCATCATCAGAACTCTCTATTGCTTTTTTAAAACTCTTAACAGAAGCGCTGTAATTGGACATCTCTGCAAAATAATGAGCTGTACACATGCTGTATCTTGGATTGGCGGGTTCGATATTCTCAGCTTTAATACAGGCTCTTACAGCGCTTGCAGAGTCAACTGCTCCTAAAATTCCCGCAAGCTGGTAGTAATTATACCCTTCACTCTTTTTTTCATTAAGCTGCTGGAGGAGATTTACAATTTCATCATCAATGCCCCCTGTCACGTCAAGCTCATCCATTTTGTCAACCGCAAGCTCAAGATAATCTCCGGCAAACCAGGCATGCACAAACTCCCGTCCGATACCCCCTTTAGAAATTGCAGCCTGAAAAAGATATGGAGGAAAAGCATTTTGATTGTCAGAAAACAGCTGTAGAAATTCAATAACAGCCCTCTGTCTTTTTGCAAGAACCCCCGAAAGTCTCTCAATAATTTCCTTCTCGGGAACAAGCTCAACAAGGTCGTTATAAACTGAAGAAATTGAAGTAAATTGCTCAATTGGATCTGTAATTGTAGTTCGTACAGATTCACTCCAGTTTAAAATTTCATTGTATTTGCCTGCATACTCTGTAGTCTCAGGGTGTTCCAGTGACAAAACCATCAGCCCGGCAAGAACAATAGCCTCTTTTCCCTGGGGCTCATAATATGCAACAACCCATTTGGCCAGGGGTTCAAGAAGCAGTGAAACTCTGCTGCTCCTGAAATCAGATGGAGAGTGATATTTTAAAGACCTTTTAAAAAGCTCAAGCTTTTTGTCAGCAGCTTCATCTTTTAACCCGATAGCCTGTTTTACGTTGTAATCAATGAGTTTATCCCTAAGAACAAGACGGGCGGGATTTTTATCTTCAACATAAAAAAGTTCCATCTCGGCAGTCTGAATATTCTGTGGAGTTATCTCCTCTGGAATCTCAACTGGGGCAAAATCTGTTTTTACATTTGCTGTCGGGGTTGTGGATGAATTTTTTCTTGCAGCACAAGCTGCAGTCAAAATAGAAATTGTAATTATCAGTATTAAATTGATCTTTTTCATGGGCGCATAGTATTTTGTTTCTTAAATTAGTGCAAGGAGCATAGAGGTGAAAGAGAACCCAATTTTAACAAGAGAACGCATTTTTAGTAAGCGTGAAACCCTTATTAAACGTCAAAATATAATAAACGCAATACGTGCAATGTTTATAAGTGATAACTATCTTGAAATTGAGACCCCAATCAGAATAGAGTCCCCTGCCCCTGAAGCCAATATTGACACAATTCAATCAGAGGGCCGGTTTCTCATTGCCTCACCCGAACTTCAGATGAAAAGAGTGGTTGGAGCAGGCTATGACAAGATATTTCAGATAACAAAGTGCTTTAGAAAAGATGAAACCGGCAGAACCCACCTGACCGAATTTACAATGCTTGAGTGGTACAAAAAAGATGGAACCGTTGAAACTCTTATTAATGATTGTAAAGAAATTATAAAAGCGGCAGCAATAGCTGTAAATCAATATCCTGTAATATCAGGAACAGAAAACCGCAAACCGATATTCCTCAATAAAGAGTGGCCCGTTTACGATATTAACGACACATACGAAAAAGTGGCAGGATGGCGCCCGGGCCCAAATCCAGACGAAGACCGTTTTGATTTTGACATGGTGGACAAAATTGAACCGTGGCTTCCATTGGACAGACCGGCGTTTTTAACAAAATACCCGGCAAAAATGGCGTCGTTAGCCCGCCTGGATAAAAACAATCCCGCAGTGGCCATGCGAACAGAACTCTACGCAGGAGGGCTTGAACTTGCAAACGGCTTTGAAGAACTCACAGACCCGAAAATTCAGGAAGAACGCTTTATAGCAGAAGAAAAACTTAGAAGAGAAAAAGGCAAGCCCCCCTACCCCATAGACGAACTATTCATAAACGACCTAAAACTGGGAATCCCAAACTGCGCCGGAATGGCAATGGGTCTCGACAGACTAATAATGCTGCTGACAGGAAAAGAAGAAATAAACGAAGTAGTAGCCCTCTCCCCGGACGAAATATAAATATGAATACATGTCTGGTTAATAAAAACGTAGCGCGGTAGTTTATCTGCCGCCTAAATGTTACGTAACCGTTCAGCCTGTCACCACTTGAGAGTATGAGTCTCGTCTGATACCTCCTGGTTCGGAGGTGA
>JAFGVO010000175.1 GCA_016937935.1 Deltaproteobacteria bacterium
AAGATTGGGTTTCCTCTTATATTCCTGTAAAAGTCAAACTTTGGCTGCCTCCCCGGCAGAGCCGGGGGGACTCCTCAGGTTAGCTAGGGAACATAAAAATATAATTAAATAATGTTTTGGTTGCATTGATTACCGTCTATTTTCTGTTCGATTAATATTTAAATACTTATAGCAGGAATAAAACATGACTTCTATTTAATACGATTTAAAAGACTATAAATAATGAGATATTCGTACTGTATTTTTTGGGGTAACACTTGTTACTTTATGGATTGATTTTGAAATGAATAATATTGATGGTTATATTCTGTTTGATTTTATCTTATTTATTAAGTATGAGAATTTTGTAAGCAGCAATTAAAAAATATGAAAAGACATCTTGAAAATGATAATGGATTAAAGTGGAAAACAGTTCTTGTTGCACTGCTTGTATCCCTGCTTATTCATCAGGCGGTTTTTTTTGCTATGGATTTAATTGGGATGTTTAAAAAAGATGAACCTGAAAACAAAATGAAGGTTACTCTTTTAAATGAAAAACCTAAAGCAAAGCCTAAAAAAGATGTTGGTGAAAAGAAAAAAGAGGAAACCCCTAAAAAGCCTCTTAAAAAAAGTGAACCTTTAAAAAAGCCTACAAAAAAAGTTGCAAAAAAGCCTGATCCGTTACAAAAGCCGGTGCCTCAACCTATGACTTCGCCTCCACCTTTTTTGCCTGAGGCTCCGGTTGTTTCAACTTCACCAGATCCCAAACCGCCGACTCCTCAAAAGTTAAATACAAAGCTTAACTGGGGGGCGTTTGAGAGAACTATGGGGCAGAATGCTGTTCAGGAGCGTGTTGCTTATGAGGATAAACTTTTAGAAAAAAGAGGCGGCGGATATAAATTTGGGAGAATGACTGCAAAGGTTCAAAAAGCTCTTGTAACAAATAAAAGCTGGGTTGCAGGTGCACCTAAAGAGCCTGTGGGAACAAAAGCCCTTACTTTTAAGCAGTATCTTGATGCAACACATGAAATGATTCATACACTTTTTGCAGACAGTTTTCTGCCTTCTCTTGTTGGGCTTGGAGCGGGTAATCCATTAAATGATTTTTCCTTAATGACTCTTGTTGAGTTTCAGATACTTGAAAATGGTGTGATTAATGAGGTCAGGGTGATAAAAACCTCCGGATTGGCAGTTTTTGATGCGGGAGCAGTGGATTCTCTTTACAGGGCATCTCCTTTTATTCCTCCGCCTAAAACTATTTTATCCTATGATAACAAGGTTTACTTTAGATGGGGGTTTTATCGTAATCAACGCAAGTGCGGCACATTTAATGCTACAGGTTACATTCTTACAGCTCCATCAGCTGCACCTGTTCCCATTTCTGACAGTACGGCACATTCAATTATTGACGGCTAAATTTCACTGCCTGACTGTTTAAATGATTTTGGCAGTTTTATGGATGGATCGTAGCTGTTTATAAAATGAAGATTTTGATAATTGATAACAAAGTGTGCAAGAATCGGCGTTAAAATTGTTCCTGTAATAATATATAAAAATGCAAAGGCAAACCCCATTATTATTGCCTGAAATGGCCATGGTAGAAATTTTTTGCTTGGGCCAATATGAAGAAGTCCAAAAATCAGGCTTGAAATAACAATCCCGGTTGTTGAGAATATCAACCCCCTGAAGAATATCTCTTCACCTATTGCAGAAAATAGTGAAAATGCCATTACATCACTGCTTGTAAGGGATCCCAATACTCCTCTGAATTCAATGTGGAGATCTTTAGCCCATGGAAATTTAAAGACCATAAATTTTGAAAATTTTGAAATCAAAAGACCAAAACCTATCCCGATTGCTGTAGAAATAAGCAACTGAATAATGACGGGTAAATTTTTTAAATAATTGTTATTGTAAATGTAAAGAGTGGAAATATTGTTATGGGAAATATAGACCCATATAATTGAAACAGCAGTTAATATTCCATAAAAAAGAGCTGCAATTTTAATTCTGAATCCACCCAAAAGGTCACCTCTTTATTAAAAACAGCCCGTCATAAATTGTAAATTAACATCAGCGTCAGGCAGATCGAATTAGAATTGTGCAACGGCATCTAAAAGTAAAGACCATACAAAGGTATTTTCAGCTCTAAAACGTGTTCCAGGTTTATCAATCTCCGGTCTGTGACCAGGGTTGTATTCTGAGCATTCTCCGTTTACAACTTTACCCGCAGGACACTGATCTGTTTTTGTTATAAAATGTTCTAACTCGTGGCCCAGGTTTACTCCAAGATTAAATTTTACATATTTTGCAGGCTGTATTGATAAGTTAAGTTTGCCAAAGAATACTGTGTAATTTTCAACATCGGTCATTCCATTCCAGGCATCTGCAGCTAGAGTTTCTTCAGGTATATCTCCTGTGACACCACTGTCATTGATGTCAGCATTTTCATCTGTTTTAAAGTACTTTGATGTCCCAAGTGCGTCAAAAAGAGGTGTGTATGTGCGTCCTTCAGAAACATAGGTTGCTCCTCCTCCAAAACTTATTACAAATTTTCGGTATTCTGCAGGAATCTCCCATGGTGTTATTTCCATACCAAAGTCAAACGTTCCCTGAAGTGGAGGCATATGATTTAAAGATCCTGACTGCATTGTGAAATCTTCGTTTTTATACCAGCCGAGCATTCCGTCAATTCCCATGTAGGGCTCAACGATTCCATAGCGCCTTGAAAAGTGAAGACCCAGGTGAAGCTGATTTAAATTTTGACTGATACCAGCTTTATCATTTGTGCAGGTGGTGTCTGATGTAGAGGCTGATGCGCATGCCGCTTTTAAAGGATCTCCAACACCAAATCTGCCTTCTAAAAATACTGTTAAAAACGGATATTGGGCTTTTCGTGTCTGATCGAGAATGTTCCAGTATAATCCTGCAGAAATGTAGTCAATTCCACTTCGCTGGGGGGATTTGAAAGTGGGAGAAAATAGTGCAGTTTCTCCTGTTTGCCAACCATCTTTCTGTTTGAGTGATCTGTCATCAGATAATATAATGGGCAGGCCAAATCTAAATGAGAGATCCCGGAAAAGTCCCACATCAAGTTTGAGATTTAAAATATTCTGGGTATGATCAAATGTTGCAAATTCATATTTAGGGTAGTAGTCCCAGGGGTGAAGATCGTTTATATTTGTGGTTTCCCTTGTTATTTTTCCGGTTTTCTGGATTCGCTCATAACCCACACTGATATTCAGGTCAAAGGGATCTCCGTTATCTTTATCAAATGCGTCAATT
>JAFGVO010000176.1 GCA_016937935.1 Deltaproteobacteria bacterium
AAAAAGCCCGCAGGATACTTGCATATAAAAATTAACTGTAAATTAATGATTTCATGACATATGATTTTTTAAATAATTTTTTATTAAAAGGAAGAAAAATGTTTATTGCAAAATCCTGGAAATTTTTATTTGTGATTAGTTTACTGTTTTTTATACTTTGGGGTTGTGATGACAGTAGTAATAAAAGCAAAAGCGATGACACTGATTCAGTTGTAAATACAGACTCTGACTCTGATACAGATTCTGACTCTGACACATATTCTGACAACACATCGGTGCCGACCAAAGATATATGCAAGGACGTTGGTTCTGTTTTTGGAATGGGTGCCGCAATATATGGGGATGCAGGAACAAACTGGTATTTGAACGGTGCTGATTCGTCTTACAACATTGATTGGCTGTCGGGTTATATGTACACGTCAGGAGATCCCCAGGATGATTTGGATGGAACGGATTGGATTATTAATTATCGTCTTGATACAGCCGAGGAGGGTGGTGCCACACTTCCTGTGGTTACTTTTTATCGCATGTTAAATGTTGGTGAAGATTATGGGTATAAGGGGACAGAAGCGCAGATCGTTCAGCAGATGCTGCTAAATGGAGATGCTGTAAAAGATTATCTGGATGATTTTATTGAAGTTCTTAAAATTATAAACGGGCGTTCCACACCCACATTGATGCATGTGGAGCCGGACTCTTTTGGATTTATGATGTGGGCCTTTGACGGTTTTGATACGGCCTCAGGAAACGGGGATGCAAAAAGTGTACCTGTGGCGTTGTCTGATGCCAATCATCCAGCACTTGCGGGACAATCATTTTCCGATGACGCCGGAGGCCTGGGAAAAGCCATGTTGTTTCTGCGGGATACTTATGCACCGGCTGCCAGAATGGGTTGGCATGCATCAAATTTCAGAGTGGGGACCAAACCTGAAATTGTAACATCTTTTTACAGCAGCATGGGGGCATGGGACGTTATCGTGACAGAACCCCCTCATATGATAAATAACAGTTCAGAGCCCTGGGATATGGATGACTCTGACAACGAAAACAATGCTGAGTGGTTGAAAACCGTGTCGTCAACAACCGGGCTTCCTATTGTTATATGGCAGACATTTGCCTACGACAGCGAAGCATACATAGGCGGGTGGCCCGACAATCAAAGTAATATCAACCTGCTTGCACAAAATGGAGTGGTAGCCGTATTTTGGGATCCCAACAGCGAATCATGTGGCTACACCTGCAAGGAGGCCGATAACCTGTTGGATTATCTAAATAAATATTCCGCAGCACCACTGACACTTCCCGCCGGCACCATTTGTAATCCATAATAAAAAAAGCCCCCGCCTATGTTAAATTTTAAACATTCAGTACGCCTCTACGAATCATTTTATATCGGCGTTTTGGGATAACCGCAGTTTTTGTGTTTTTTAATCTGTAAAAACGATAATTATTTTCTCTTTAATTTAACCTTTTAAGTGTTTATGATAATATTGAGTCATGAGCTATTCTCCTCCATTTACCATAACTCCACAAATTCTTAATCTGGTTGCCGGTATCAGTGAGCAAATTGGAGAAATTAACAGTAATCCTGGTGGAGCATCCCCCGCACTTAGAAAACAGAACCGAATTAAAACAATTACCGGAACCCTGGCTATTGAGGGAAACACTCTCACAGAAGATCAGATTACTTCAATATTAGAAGGCAAACCCGTAATGGGAACTGTTAAGGAGCTTGCTGAAGTAAAAGGTGCAATTAGAGCCTATGAAGCACTTCACACATTTAATCCGTATGATATTGAGGATCTCTTAAAGGCCCATGGTTTAATGATGGCTGATATTCTTAGCAGGGCAGGAACATTTCGCAAAAAACCAGTAGGAATTCACAAGGGGAAAAAGGTGATTCACATAGCACCACAGGCTCATCTGGTATCAGGTCTTATATCCGAGCTGTTTCAATGGATAAAACAATCCGAGCATCACCCTCTAATTTGCAGCACTGTTTTTCACTATGAACTTGAATTCATTCATCCCTTTTCAGATGGTAATGGCAGAATGGGCAGACTCTGGCAGACCCTGCTTCTTTCACAATGGAAACCACTGTTTTTGTCACTCCCTCTTGAGAGTGTAATTAAAGAAAACCAGCAGGGATACTACGAATCCCTTGAATTATCTGATAGCCGCATTGACTGTGCTCCATTTATTACTTTTATGCTAAAAGCAATAGAAGACACAATACGCAAAAACGCCCCTGTAAACGCCCCTGTAAACGCCCCTGTAAATATTAAAGAACTGAAAACACCTGAAGCCATTCTTGAATCAATAAAACAAAACAGTGAATTAACCAGAAATGAACTGGCAGAACTTTTAGATAAAGATGTAAGAACAATAGCAAGAGCAATAAAAAAACTACAGGACATTGGAAAATTAAAAAGAATAGGCTCACCCAAAACAGGACATTGGAAAATTATACCCTTCAGACATAAAAAATAATTCTAACAGTCCTGGCTCGGTTAAGTTTGCAAAAAAAATCCAACCATAGAGATGTATTTAAGAAAAAAAATGTTTTGATAACGCTGATCATGGGGTTCACGTGGATACCCTGTATAATATGCGTCTAAATAACACCCACATCCACGCCGTAGGGGCTGGGTCACCCCGCCCTTCACCCTCGTAGGGTCCGGTGGTTTATCCCCGGCCGCAAATTCGCCGCAAATGATGGCAAAAATCATTTACCCATTGATTAACAGGCGTGACGAATTGTTTTTTGTATATTTAAAAAGATGAAAACAGGAGGTCAGACCCTTTGGTTCCACTTTGGTTCAGACCCTTTGGTTCTTTGGTTTTAAAAACTCTGGAATGACACCTCCAAACTCTGGAATGACACCTCCAAACTCTGGAATGACGCATAAATACTGGCGTTAAAGAGGGGCTGCAACTATCAGGACAAGCTAATCTCCCTACGGGGAGATGCAATTTGTTAACAGGACAGGTCACACCCCTATGTAGAACCCAAAAAAAGTAATGTAGAACAGGGAGTACCCCTCCGAAAGCTCCAGATACCCCTTACAACAATAACGGGTTCTGCAATAATATTTAATGATCTTTACCCATTGGAGTGCTATCCTGCCTCTGTTTTTAAAATAAATGAGGACTGTTAAAAATAGCTATTCAAAGGAGATTAGAAATGAAAGATTGGCATGTTGTAATAGGTGAAAAAACTTTTGGTCCTGTAACACAAGAGTTTGTTCAAGAAAAAATTAATAATGGAACTATTTTGGCGAATACATTAATACGGCCATCTGATTCCCCAAACTGGGAAGCTGCGTGTAAATTTTTTCCAAATGCTAAATTACCTGCTCCAGAAACATCAGAAAATACGACTAAAACTAATTCAATAGATTTAGGAATACTATTGATACTTATCCCACTAGTGTCAACTTTATTAATATGGTTTTGGGTTTCCGGCATGAATCTTCTT
>JAFGVO010000177.1 GCA_016937935.1 Deltaproteobacteria bacterium
AAAATCCAGCCCTCTCTGAGCATCTGCAGCCTCAAAAACATCATATCCGTATTTATCAAGAATTCTTACGGCAAGTCGCCTTGATGAATCATCATCATCCACAACAAGAACAACCTCACCATTTCCACATTTAATATTGTGCTCATTTGTACTCTCTTGTGACTTTTGTCCTCTATTTTCAGCAGTCGGAAAATAGATATTAAAGAGAGCACCTCTTGAAGGTCCGCTGATAACAGTAAAAAAACCTCCCGCATTTTCAATAATGTTTTTTACCGTACCAAGGCCAATTCCGTTTCCATTTTCACCTTTAGTTGTAAATCCCATCTCAAATATGTCAGAAACTATCTCATCAGGAATCCCGGCTCCTGAATCTTTAAATGAAAGCAATACATATTCACCTGGATGAATTTTATCAGGCCTGCCTGCAGTAAACTCATCTACAATTACCTTTGAAGTACCAATTACAAAAGAGCCTCCGTTTCTCATTGCATCCATAGCATTAACAGCCATATTGAGAATAATTTGATTAATTTTAACATGCTCCACACTTATATAAACCGGAACATCGCTCAATTTTAAATCAACAACAATATTTTCTTTTAGAACTCTTTTTAAAAGTCTGGTGTTTTCTAAAATCACACTGTTTACATCAATTGAAACAGGATCGCATTTTTCTTTGCGGTACATTGAAAGAAGCTCTTTAGAGAGTTCATTTGCATGTTGAGCCGCATCCATTATCTGTTCAAGATCATCTAGCAAAATATCATTATCTTCAAGTTCACTCATCACAAGTTCGCAATAACTAAGAAGTGGTGACAGCACATTTTTAAGATCGTGAACAACACTGCCCGCAAGAATTCCTAATACCTCATAATCAATCTTTACAGGCACAACCTTTTGACTCTGTTTTTCAGCACCCTCCAAATCACCATCATAATTGTCTTCCCTGGAGAAAATTGAAGAACGGATCTGTTCCATCTTCAACTCTTTTTTTAATGTCTTTTCGGAATCTTTAGACATATACCTCCAGTAAAATTCAACTACCAAATATCAAACATAAATTTATGATAACACAAAAAATATAAACTGTCTAAAAAATATATAAAGTACGATATATTCATTTATTATAAATAATATTTTATATATTTTAGAGAGTACTATTATTATAATTTCATTATTAATAACTAAATAAAAAGGACTATCTATGCATGAGTTAAAAATCACAGTTACTCAATTTTTAAGAAGAATATTTTATGTGATCAAAAATATGCTGGGGCTCCCTCTTATTGGGCAGTTTAATAACAGATTTATTGTTACCCCTCCAAGACTTGAAACAACCAGATTTGGAAAATCCAGCTTCAGCCCCATAGTAGTTGAAATACCAATAGAAGATAAAACAACCGGGCCCATTGATGCGGGAAAAATTGTAAATGATATTTATTTTAAAGATAAACCTCCAATAATTTTCAATGTCTGCTTTTCATGTGCAAGGCCCTCTCTTTTAAAAGGAGGAGACTATGCGAACCCTTTGTCCCACTGGTTTAATGTTTTTTTTGGTTTTTACGAAATAGATGTTGATATTAATAAATGGAACAGACCTTTTGGATTTAAAGATTTTGAAAGTAATGAGCTTGAGTTCAGAGATCTTTTCAAAATAGGAAAATCCGACTGGAACTTTTTTTCAAATTACATTTATGGTGTACCATTAGAAGATTGTAAAAAGTACTCACCAATAGATGTGGATATCGAAACTAAAATAATCAATCATGAAGTGAAAATTGGCAAACATAAATATATTGAGGCAGTTGCTTCGGGGGTTAAAGTGGTAACCGGGTATGTTTCAAAAAGTGACGATAAAAAACTTTTAAGAAATGACGGTTTTTTATCCCTTGTCTGGCAGACTGCATTTGGAAGACCTAAAAACTCACCGGCATTTACAAAAAGCTTTATACCGGCAACTATGAAAATGCACTTTTACATCAGATGGGAAAAAAGCTTTGATATTGATTCAAACAGAGATATGTATAAAACATTCATTTACGGAGGAACAATAAATCTCGACTACAAAGGCAGTGTTGATAATGAAGCATTTTTACAGGCACAACTAAAGGCGGTTAGAACATCTGCTGAAACAATGGCATTCCGAAAACGATCTTAGTCAG
Source organism: Deltaproteobacteria bacterium (assembly GCA_016937935.1). GTDB lineage: Bacteria > Myxococcota_A > Polyangia > JAAYKL01 > JAAYKL01 > JAFGVO01. The sequence continues at coordinate 2,163 of JAFGVO010000177.1, forward strand.
TCTAGAACAGGAAACGCTCTTCTTGTTAATTCAACTTTATCTGTATCAATATTCGCAAAAGCAATTCCTTCATCAGAATATTTTCTAACAAGAGGCACACCTTTGGGGGATATAAAAGCACTTCCGCCACCATATTCAACACCATTACAGACCCCAACCTGATTAACACCTATAGAGTAACACTGATTCTCAATAGCCCGTGCCTCAAGAAGAGTTTCAAAATGCTGCTGACGCTCAAGGGGCCAGGCTGCAATTGTAATCATAACATCACTCTGTTTTGCAACTTCTCGATAAATATTTGGAAACCTGAGATCAAAACAGATAAAAAGTGAAATATTTACACCCTCAAGATCAAAAACAACAGTACTGCCGCCGGCAGAAAGAACATTATGTTCGTTTTGGGGCTTGAAGAGATTAATCTTTGAATACCTGGCAATAATTTCACCTTTTCTATCTATTGCCACAGCACTGTTAAAAGGTCTTAGAGTGGCCGCAGACATATATCCTGCAATAATATTAATTTTATTATCAACAGCTTCCTGTTTTAAGAACCTTAGAATAGAATCATTTTCACCCTGGGCAATTTTAGTATTCAACGTAAATCCTGTTGCGAACATTTCAGGAAAAATTACAGTATCCACTTTATTGCGTTTTGCCTGAAAAATAAGCTCTTTTGCATTTTCGAGGTTTGCATCGATATTTTCAAAATTAACATGCATCTGTGCACAGCCCAATTTCATAGTAGCCATTTTAAATCTCTTTTCTTTTGCTGTTTCTAAGAAGGCCCGGCATTACCACTAGTGCTGCCGCAAGAGCAAAAAATATTCCTGTCACAAGTAAAATACCCAGACTTCTCACACCCCAGTGATTTCCAAGAAGCAGACTTCCAAAACCAATTAATGTTGTAAGACCCGACAGGGCAATGGCACGACCGGTGGTTCTCACTGCAATTACAATATCATTTGACTGCTGCATCCTGTGAGCCATATGAACTCCGTAATCAACACCTGTTCCAATAAGAATCGGCAGTGCCATGAGATTTGCATAGTTAAGCATAAACCCGGTTAAAGACATAAACAGTGCTGTCAACCCGGCTGAAATAACCACGGGACCTAGAGCCATCAAAATTCCTTTAAACGACCTTAAATCAAAAACAACTAAAATCACAACCGCCAGCAATGACCAGATAACAGCCTGAATAAATCCCTGATGAACCATTTTGGTAAATCTTTTGTGGGTAACAACGTGGCCAGTAATTTCAGGATCAGAACTTTCAAGTTCATCAACATGTTTATAAAAAAAATCTTTTTGGCCAATATCACCTTTGGGATAGACAAAAATTGCAAAATGTTTTTCGTCTTTGCTAACAAAGCGTCCTTTTATATTTTGAGGAAGATCCTTCCAGGTAAACCCCTTGTCATCAAGAGCAGTGCTGAACACAGATAAACCTTTTGATATTAATGAAAAAATTAATTTTTCAAGCTGTTCTGCTTTTTTATCACTGCCTTTTTTTACAATTTCTGCAGTCTCATGGGCTTTTTGGGCAAGTTTATTTAGGCCTTCGTACTCACTGCGTCCTGCTCTCCTGGCATCAAAGGCAAGGTCCTCTAAAGTATCTCCCAGTTCATTAATTGAACCGGCTACATCTTTGGCACTTGATGGTTTTAAATTGTCTTTTTTCTCTGCAAACTTTTCAGCTATTGATTTTATTTTATCAGCCTGTGCTCTGTTTATACTTTTTAAGGCGGCAACTTTATCACTCTGTCCATCGGGAACATAATCAGACAGGGTATCTGCCCTTGATACGGTTGAAAGCTCTTTTAATTTTGCCGCTTTTATTTTTGCCTCATCCAAAGAGGAGGCTACACTTACCGAATACATGGATGAAAAATCGGTTCTGTCATTCATCAGTTTTATTGCTTTAACAGCATCAGATGATTCAGGGAGCATGCTCTCAACCGCATAATTAAACTTTATATCTTTTGCAAAATAGAGACCCGCAATAAAAAGCAGCAGAGTTACAAGGGGAACAACAATCCTTGATGATGAGATAGTGTCCCAGATATTACCAGTCCTCTTTTTTACTGCAACTGCATTTAAGCCGGGATGCCATAAAATCAATGCCGCCGGGAGCAGTGTAAGGTTTGCAAGAAGAATGAGGGTAACACCGACTCCTGAGATAACACCCATTTCGGCAAACCCTTTAAATTCTGAAAAAACTATTGCAAGAAATGCAAGAGCCGTTGTGGCACCTCCCACAAAAACCCCGGGTCCCGAACTTATCATTGCTGTCTCAAGGGCTTTTATTTTATCCTCACCATCAATAAGAGCTTCATGAAATCTCGCAACAATATGAATTGTAAACGCCACCCCCAGACCAAAAAGAACCGCAGCAAAGTATGATGTTATCATTGTGAGGTGGCCATAAACGGCCCCGGTAAAACCGGCGGACCATATAAGCCCCACACCCAGTGGTAAAACTAAAAAGAGCGTTACCCTGATTGACCGAAATGCAATTAAAAAGATTAAAAGAACGCCAAGTCCCGCACATATTCCCGATACCAGAGAATCACGACTTACAAGTCTTAATTCATCAGTCTGTAGTGAAGGCATCCCTGAAACATATGTTTTTACACCTTTAAAATCCTGTTCAATCAGGCGGGATTTTTCACGTATTAAATCCGTAAGGGGAGCAACCTTGTCCATGGCCCCCGAATCACTTGCAGGTTGAACAAACATTACAAGAAGAGAAGGACTTTTATAGTCGTTATCTGTAAGATAACCTGAAGGATCACCTTTGCCCTGAAAGGGTGAGGCGGTCTGCATCATTTTATCAACAATAGCAAGAGTCGTCTTATCGGGATCTGAAAACCATGTTTCAATATCAGTAAGAAGGTCCTCTATAAAACGAAAGCCTTCATCAATCTCCTTTTCAGATGCATTATCAGGTGCAGACTGTTCCGACAAATAGGTTGCTCCGCTTGAAATAAGAGAACTTAACGAGTCGGCATCTTCTAATATTGCAAGATTAACACCGCCGCTATTAAGACTTTCTGCAATTTTATCAACCGTCTGCTTTGGGGCAAACATAAACCCGTGATTTTCAAAAAAAGAAATATCCGCTTTATGAAAAACATCTCTTATAAATTCAGGGTGTTTTTTCAGTTCTGTGGCAAGGGCGTCTGCCGCATGTTTAGCTTCATCCATAGTGGGGGCTGTTAAAACGACCACGCTCACAAGTGAAGTTCCAAACATTTCACTAACCTGCTCACGTCTTTTATATTCTTCACTGTCTTTTCCCGCAAGAAGATTTCTATCAGTTGAGACATGGAGTCTTGGAATAAAAAGAAGAGAAATCACTGTTAAAAACAGAGAAAACCAGAGAACTTTTTTAGGATGATTTAAAGGAAGTTTTGTTAATAGACGAATAAATGTTGTAATCATAAGCAGCCTGAACAGTCCTGAAAAATAGATAATAGGAAAATAAAAAAGATTATGAGTCCAGTTCGGGAAGCAAACTTTTAGCAAAAGCTGCCGCAGAATCCAATAGAGGTTTGGCCTCCTCTGCACTTAACCCAAGTTTAAGTATCAGAGAATCAATAACATCTGCCTCTGATTGAGAAAAATCACCATCAATATATGCAATAAGAACTCCATACTGAAGCGCAAGAGTAAGATCGCTTTTAGTAAGACTGCTTATATCAACCTCATCAAGAGTCCGCTTTGAACCCGCCCAGGCAACAAGAGCATCTTTCTCTTCATCACCAGTATTAAAAGCATCAATAAGCGCCTTTACAATATCCATCTCCTCTTCATCAACATGGCCGTCCGCCCAGGCCAAAGCAATCAAAAGCTCTAAAATACTCTTTTTTTCAACAGTTAACAAAGCAACCTCCTATAATAGATAATGCAAAGTAAAAATAATGAACCTCTAAAATCTACTACTAATCAAAATAGTTGTAAATATAATTTCCGAAGACCTTCCCTGGTTAGATTTTTTCAGAGACTCCGAATACCTCGAATATCCGAATATCTCCTTAAAATATTAGATTTTTTAAATTATTTTCAACTTTTTTCACTTTTTTCATTTTTTTCGCACAATTTTAAAATTTTGGCCGATATAGGAATATGACACTTCCAAGAAGATTTATAAAAGAGAGTACATA
>JAFGVO010000178.1 GCA_016937935.1 Deltaproteobacteria bacterium
AGGTGATGGCGGCTTCCAGATGACATTTCAGGAGCTTATTACAATCAAGAAAGAAAAACTGGCTGTAAAAATTATTGTTCTTGATAACGGTTATCTGGGAATGGTGAGGCAGTGGCAGGATCTCTTTTTTGAAAAACGATATGCAGAGACAACCCTTGATGCCAATCCTGATTTTGCGGCACTTGCAAATGTACTGGGAATCAAATCAAAAAGAGTTACAAAGCCCGAAGAGGTAAAAAGTTCGGTGCAGGAGCTTTTAGACTCTAAAGAGGCAATGCTTTTGCACGTACTCATTGAAAAAGAGGCCAATGTGTTCCCTATGGTTCCATCGGGAAAATCTCTTAACGACACTAGAGTAAAATAAGGATGGTTATAATGGGAAATCTATTAGCAGAACATACAGTTTCAATTCTGGTTCATAACAAACCGGGTGTATTATCAAAAGTTTTAAGTCTTATCACCAGACGAGGTTTTAATGTAGAGAGCGTAAGCGCAGAAAAAACATCAGGAGATAAAACAAGAATTATAGTAGCCGTAAGAGCCGACGAAAAAAGTCAGGAACAGATCCAGAAACAGCTCTATAAAATTGTTGACGTTATAAAAGTAACTCCAATAGACGAAAAACATAAAATCGTAAAAGAGCTGGCATTTGTAAAAGTAAAAAATCTGCCCGGTCTGGCAAACACCACCAACGGAGAACTTTTTCAGCTTGTGGATGTTTTTGGAGGGGAAATTGTAAACGCCACCCCAAACGGCTTTGTATTTCAGGTTACAGGCTCAAGGGACAAAATAAACTCATTCATAAGCCTGATCCCCGAATCCCTGGTAGTAGAAATTGCCAGAACAGGAATAGTAGCCATAAACAAATGGCCAAGCTCCGACATCTAAAAAATTGCTTCTAAACTTTATCAGGTCATTTTGCAACGATTATAACTCTCTGGGAATTGTGGCCGGTACATCAATTACCCAGATGGAAGTTCCCAGGCTATCGTCGGGGTCTCCAGGGTAGGATTCAAATGCAATTTGATCGTTGGAAGACCACGAGGGAGCGCCGTCGTAGCCTGCCCAGTTGGTTACTCGTGTTGTGTTGCTGCCCATGGAGGATATTATAAAAATATTGGCAAGGTCCAGCTCTCCCTCATCAGAGGAAAAAACAATCCAGTGTCCGTCAGGTGAGAACGATGCATCTGTTTTATCCCCGGGTCCGTTTGTTATTTGCGTAGGTTGTGACCCGTCTTCATTTATTGTCCAGAGGTCCCATTGTGATCCGTCGAATCGCTGGTACAGTATCTTTCCCCCGGCCGGGGACCAGTTGGGCTGCCGGCAATCATCAGCGGGGTCAGTCAAAGCCACATACTCTCCGGTGCCGTCGACCCTAAACCTGGTAATAACCCCATTGTCCTCCTGATCAAGAACGTGAGTTTCAAATACAACCCAATCCCCGTTTGGCGAAAGAGAGGGTTCGTACGCAACCAGACCGCTACGGCTGGTCACCTGAATTTCATCTCCCGAAACGCCTCCATCGTCGATAATAAAAATCTCATCATGGGGATCCCGTGAAGAAGAAAAAACAATCTGCTCCGTAACGGAATTCCAGGCTGAACCAGGCAGACTAACATTGCCGCTCCCGTCGCTGACCAGCGTGGTGGCAGTTCCATCCCCTGCCTCCACCATAAACAAATCAGCAGGCTCCTCATTGTAACCATTGCGAAACCTTGTAATCAGAAGGGTTTCCCCATCAGGTGACCATGCGGGATTCTGAAGACTGCCGTCCAAAGAAATAGCCACCATCGTGGCATTGTCCTGTCTGTTCCCAGCTGCAATTTCACCCCCTTCTTCCTCTTCTTCTCCACCGCATCCATACCCCCATATTGACAAAGCAAACAGCACTGCCGCGAACCTTAATGTTGTTTTGTAAATCATATGAAAACCTTTCCTGATTAAAAAAGGCAACTTATGGAGCAATCCATGGGGCAAGTCACCTTGCAAGTCACCTTGCAAATCATCTTGCAAATACACTATTAATAGAGTAATTTTTATCACATGAATAATATTTAAGTCAATGATCTGTCATTGCAACCAATTACCCAATGGCGTTTATTTGACCTAAACCACCCAGGAGAGAAGACTTTCAATGAGGCTACAATTTATATTTAAAGTATTGATAATGATCTTTGCAACGTCATTTACCTCAGCTGCGCTGGCAGATGATGAAGATGCACAGGCAAAAGAGCTGTTTGAAAAAGCAACGACCGTTTTCAATAATGGTCAGTATGCGAATGCTGCCGCTCTTTTTAGGCAGGCCAACAATGTTAAACCCACGTGGAAACTGCAGTACAATATCGGTCAGGCAGAGTCTGCGGCCAAAAGGTATGGGCTTGCACTGGAAGCGTTTGAATTATATCTTGCAGATGGGGGAGATGATATTCCCCCCGAGCGAAACGAGGAAGTGCTTAAAGAGGTACGACGTCTCCGGAGCATGGTTGCGTCGGTGAATGTGGAAGCCCCAGGTGGTACTGAAGTATTTGTAAACGGAGTTCTTCGCGCCACCACCCCTCTCGAAGGGGTTATTAAAGTGACAGCTGGAAAACGCCACGAAGTTAAACTGCTGCAGGATGGAACTGTATTGGCCATCCGTACTGTGCGATTGAGCGGAGGTGATTCCACAACAGTTAGTGCCACAGAGGAGCCGGTTGAGTCTTCAACGACCCCAGCACCAGAGGCTGTGTCAAACGATGACGGAATGACTGCTGATAAAAAAGAGGCTGGTGAATCCAAAGTGGCACCTGCCAATAACAAGGGTGGGAAAATGATGCTGATAGGCACGGTGCTGCTGACAACAGGTGGACTGGCGGCTATTGGAGGCGGGATAATTGGCGGTTTGTCCATCGGCAAAGCGGGTGAACTTAAAGACCTGTGTGGCGACGATAAAAATTGTGTCAATGATGAAGCTGTGAATCTTGCTGATTCAGCCTGGACTTTGGGTGTAACGTCCAATGTACTGATCTCCGCAGGGGTGGCCATTGGGGTTACTGGTATTATCCTGATGGTGCTCGGTTCAAAGAAGAAAAAGGAGCAACTGGCAGATCTGCGGGTTGTTCCTGTGATGTCTCCCGGTCTTAACGGTTTTGTTCTGGAAGGGAGATTTTAACGATGATCAGATTATTTATATATTTAACAGTGCTGCTGCTTTCTGCCGGCTGTAACATCTTGAGCGGATTAAGCGAATATGACCCTCAAAATGAAAACGACAGTTCGGGTGGTGATACCGATACGACGGTAAAAGACGACACGTCGAGTGGTGAAACCGATTCTACTATAAATGACGACACGTCTGGCTGGACACCTATGCAGTTTGATACCCCGTTGTGTGTGTGGAACCAGGCGTACCAGGAAAACTACAAACCCGATTCCATTGGCGACATATTGGAAGGAGCGGAAAATTGCTACGTGCTGCTTGATGTCTTTTCCTCCAGTGAGGCGAGGGATGCTGTGGCCCCTATCAAGAAAAAGAATAACGTTGTGGGATGCTACATGAGTGTGGGCACGTGTGAGGACTGGCGCGATGACTATGCGGAGATGAAGCCATACTGTGTGGAGACCGGGTGGAATGATTGGGATGGAGAGTACTTTGTAAACGAAACCACTGACGCACTTAAGGAGATCATGTTTGCCCGAATTGACAAAATGGCGGCGTGGGGATGCGATATGATTGAATTTGACAACATGGACTGGGCCCTTGATGACGAATACCGCGCAAAGTTTGGATTTTCTGTGACAGGGGAAGAATCTATTGCCTACTACTCCGCTCTTTGTGACCATGTTCATGGAAAAGGAATGGGCTGCATGGCAAAAAGCACCGCTGAAGGAGCGTCAAATTTTGACGGAGGAACATTCGAATCTTATCCTGAAGAAATGGACTGGTGGGAACACGACTATTTGCAGGAATATCTTGACGCCGGAAAACTGGGAGTAGTGGTGCATTACGCTGAATCCGACTGCTCCGGCATCCTTGCAACATACCAAAAAGAGTACGGTGACAAGGTATCATTCATTTGCGAAGACAACACCGAACAAGGATACCTCCACTTTTAACCCCGACTACATATTTAAGTAATTAGCAATTCACTTCAAAAGTAATCTTTGAAACATAGGGGTAATTCCTGGTAAACAGACAGCACATGGTCATGTTAAACAGCAGTTCGGTTTTACATGACCAGTTTCAAAGCGAATTGCTGATAAGATAAAGACAATTCGTTTGTATTGAACCAATAACTTTTTTAATGATGTGTATCAAAAGTGTTATATTAACTATTTATTGCTTTAATACAACTATAAATATGTTATTTAAACTATATATGGCACTAATTTATTGCTATAAGTGTCATATTAACTAAATAAGTAACAACAAGATGTAAAAAAGTCTTTTTTTAGCTTTTAAACGATTGGGACTGCTTTTGATACAGGCTTGGGTATCTTTTGGAGATGTCCTGATCTTCAAATATATAAGCGGCAGCCCTGCGAATGTAGTTGATACCGTTTTTTAGATGCTGACCGGCACGGTTGCGAATATTTCGCTCTCTCTCCCCCTGAAGATGTGATAAATTTCCGGCAATCTCCACCATTTTTGTACCAAGCTCAAGAGCCTGTTCCAGATGGTGCAGTGTAATGGCGCACCTGCCATTGGCAAGCTCCCAATTAGTTTTAAACAGATGACTGTACTGAACCAGATCATCACCTGCATCAACCTGTCCGGCACCGCTTTTGATTTTTGCGATAATGGGAGAAATCTCCTCACTGTCAGACCACAGATATTCTGCCGCTGACTGAAACTCCTTTTTCAACAAAGCAGCCTCCCGTTTAATATCCAGGTCATCACTTTTTTTTGAAGACAGCTGCTGAAGAGAAATATCCGCATACCACAAAGCCCCTGCCCTCGCAGGAAGATCTTCAATAACAGAGGGATCAAACCCTGCAGTATTAAAATATTTAACAAAAAGATGCGCATCCTCAAGGTAGGATTTCCAGACCGTCAGACTAAGAGCCACAGTTTTAGCAACATCCAGATTAAAGATACCAACCCTGTCAGAGGGAATTTCATCTAAAAGAGGAATATACTTATCCAGATTTTCTTTAGAAACATATAAATTTATATCAGTCACAAAACATCCCTTACCTGAAAGCAAGAATAACTCTAAAATGTTTTATAAAAGATTAAAAAAAATACAAGGGTTTCAACCCTTAATCTTCCCCCGCTGACTCTGACACCATCCTCGAACAAGTTCAAGAATTAACCAATTATCTGACGCCTCCTAAACCCTTCCTAAACCCTTCCCTGGTTAGATCCTAAACCCTTCCCCCGTTAGATTTTAAAAAAAAAGAATACCAACAAAAGACCCAAAAGACCCTTCAAAAGACCCTTCCCCCGTTAGATTTTTTTAATTATTTTCACCTTTTTTCATTTTTTTTCATTTTTTTCGCACAATTTTAAAATTTTGGCCGATATAGGAATATGACACTTCCAAGAAGATTTATAAAAGAGAGTACATA
>JAFGVO010000179.1 GCA_016937935.1 Deltaproteobacteria bacterium
TATGTACTCTCTTTTATAAATCTTCTTGGAAGTGTCATATTCCTATATCGGCCAAAATTTATTTTTTTTGCCAAAAAAATGAAAAAAGATGAAAATAATTAAAAAAATCTAACCTGGGTAGGTTTTGGAAAATCTAACCTGGGTAGGTTTTGGAGGTATTGGAAGGTGTTAATAAGTTATCAAATTTTAACCAGGGTAAGGTATCAAAATAAGTTATCAAATTTTAACCAGGGTAAGGTATCAAAAAGGTATCAAAAGTTATCAAAAAAATTTAACCAGGGTAAGGTATCAGGGGTAAGGTATCAGTAAGGTATCAAGATTTGTTGAGGTGAGGTATTCTGGAGAAACTTTTAACAGGGAATACTCTACGCCTGGTACATTAATTCCCAAGTCCAAAGAGAACATTTACTTATTTTTGAAGGGTTTTAGAGTATTGTTTACAGATCTTCCAATATTGCTCTTACGGGGGAGCCGTTGGCTTTTTCTATTTTTAGCGGGAGGGCTGTTAGTTTGTAATTTCCCGGAGGGATTTTTGAGAGATTTAAGCCTTCTAATATTACAACTTTGTTTTGCAGAAGGATGTTATGAACAGGGTTGCCCGGTTCTGAATAGAATGATTCAATTGAAAGGTAGTCAATTCCCACCAGTTCTATTTTGTTATCTACGATAAATTGTGCGGCCTCTTTTGTGAGTGCTGCAAAATTTTTATTAAAAACTGTATGGTTGTCTTCCCATAGTTTTGAATTAGGGGTTTTGATAAGCAGGCGTTTAACACCCGTTGTACAATTATCTTTTAAAAAGTCACCGGTAATTTGATCTTCTTGGGTTTGAATAACTGTGCAGATGCCTGTGCATATACTAAGGTCAATGTCATCTATTGTTTGTGCTCCATCAATAAAGTGTACTGGGGCGTCAATGTGGGTGCCCGAGTGCATTCCCATTTTATATTCCCCAACATTGACTGTATCACCTTTGCTGATTGAGAGCTTTTCTGTTATTGAAATTGCAGGATCTCCCGGCCATACAATTGTTTTATCTGATAGGGTAATTGAGATGTCGTAAATCATTTTATTATTTGGGCTTGCGGCTATCATGTCTTTCGCGCTGTTTAAAAATCATTTTTAAGGGGGTTCCTTCAAAGCCGAATTCTTCCCTGATTCTGTTTTCTACATATCGTCTGTATGAAAAATGGAGGGCCTCGGGATAGCTGCACTGAACCACAAATGAGGGTGGACGAACCCCTGCCTGAGTTGCAAAATAGAGTTTTACCGGGCGTCCTTTGCGCATGGGAGGGGGATGGTGATCAACAATATTCATAAAAAGGTCATTGAGTTTTGAGGTGGATATCCTTTTAGTGAATTCTGCTGCAACTTCGTCAACTGTATTTAGAAGTTTATTTAAACCATTACCCTCAAGAGCTGATATTGTAACTGTTTTAGCCCATGGGGCAAAAGCCAGTTTCTGTTTTACCTGTTCTAGAATCAGACCCTTTTTTTCGTTTTCCTTATCAAGAAGGTCCCATTTGTTTAAGGCAATTACAACAGCGCGGCCTCTATCCACTGCAAGACCCAGAATTTTTGCGTCCTGCTCGGCCACTTCGCCACTTGCATCAATCATAAGAACCACAACACGGCAGCTTGTCATTGCGGTAATAGCTGATGAAACAGCCAGGTATTCGGGGCTCTCCTTTTTGACTTTGCTTTTTCGTCTGATTCCGGCGGTATCTACTAAAACGTACTCTTTGTCATTCCATTTGATAAGAGTGTCTACAGAGTCTCTGGTTGTTCCCGGCATATCCAGTGTCAAGAGGCGCTCCTCATTTAACAATTTATTTATCAAAGATGATTTTCCTGCATTGGGCCTGCCGATAATAGCAACACGGGTAGCCAGATTATCGTTGTACTCATTTTTTTTGTTACCACCATTTTCATCATCTGCTTCCTCGTCAGTTTCGATTTCGGCGTCACGGTAATCTGGCTCATTTTCAACAGGAGGTACATATTCGGGGAGATGTTTTACTATTTCATCTTCAAGGTCTATAAAACCTCTTCCATGAACAGAGCTGACCATAATTACAGGACTCATCCCAAGTTCGTAAATATCAGATGCCACGCTCTCCTGTTTGAATCCGTCAATTTTATTTACAACAAGTATTGCGGGTACTTTGGATTTACGAAGCATAGTAGCTGTTTCAAAATCATCCGCAGTAAAAGGGTTTTGCCCGTCAACCACAAACAAAATAACAGTTGCTTCGGCCATAGCTTTTCGGCACTGCTCATTTATTCCCATTGCGGTTTCAGTTTCAGGGGAGAACTCCCAGCCTCCAGTATCAATAACTGTTACAGGGCGACCATCAATGTCAGCTTCCGCATAAATTCTGTCTCTTGTAACACCCGGCTCATCTTTTACAATAGATGCAGTTCGCTGGGCGAGCCGGTTGAACATAGTAGATTTTCCCACATTTGGTCTGCCTAAAATAGCAACAACAGGATTAGCTGATGGATCGGCAGGGTAGTGGGGCACATGGTTTTTTCTTCCTTTTTTTCTCATTCGTAACCCATCTTTTTTAATCCGGCGGGATTTGTACTCCAGTTTGGAGATACATTAACGTGAAGCCGCAGATTTACTTTAGTATTCAGCATGGTTTCCGCCTCTTTTGTGGCTGCTTCTCTTATTACTTTCAGCATCTCGCCGCCTTTTCCAATTATTATTGCCTTTTGACCTTTGGTCTCAATATGAATAGATGCAAAAATTGTGTAACCCTTCTGAAGTTTTTTAAAGCTGTCAATTACAACAGCTGTTCTGTAGGGGACCTCGTTATGTGTAATATTTGTAATCGCTTCACGCACAAGTTCGGCAACAAAAAAGCTGTTTCCTCTGTCAGAGAGCATCTCTTCAGGAAAAAGTCGAGGGCCCGTTGGAAGCTTTTCAATTATCTCTTTTAAAAGAGTATCAACACTTTCACCTTTTAATGCACTTAATGGAACTATTATATCTGCAAGCTGGAGCTTGAAGAGTTCATCTATAAGAGGCAGAAGTGTCTTTTTGGACTTCATTACATCAACTTTATTAACCCCAATAACTGTAGGAATCCCGAGATCTTTAATCTGACCTGCAATTGCAAGTTCGGCTTTTGTTAAACCGGTTTCCCTGCTTTTATCATTTACATCAATCATCCACAGGCAGACATCCGCTTCAGACATGGCATTCTGTGCAGTGTCATTCATATGTTTTCCAAGTCCATCTTTGGGAATATGAATTCCCGGTGTGTCCAGAAAGACAATTTGAGCTTCGTCAGAGTTGTAGACTGCCAGTATTCGATCTCTTGTCGTCTGTGGCTTTCTTGTTACAATTGAGACTTTCTGCTCAAGAATGTTGTTTAAAAGAGTTGATTTACCTGCATTTGGGCGTCCGGCAATTGTTACATATCCGCATTTAACCGTTTCAGGCATTTTATATTCTGTTGTGTTTGTATCATCAGTCATCACAGTCCGTTTACATTAAACTTACGAACTTTGCACGAACTTTGCGCATGAACTTTGCCATTCTTTTTCAAATCTTAATTAAGTTCGACTAATTTTTTAGTTATTTTGTAGACGTAAATTAAAATGGGTGATATCTGCCTATTCCCGTAGGGTTTAATCCACTTTAAATATTTTACAGTAAAAGGAAACAGCGCATATGACTACAGTTAGTGTAATCGGTTCTCAGTGGGGAGACGAAGGCAAGGGTAAAATTGTTGATATTCTTGCGGGCAAAGCTGAGATGGTTGTCAGGTATCAGGGAGGCAATAATGCAGGCCATACCCTTGTTGTCGGCAATAAAAAGACAATTTTTCATCTTATTCCATCAGGTATTTTGAGACCGGGTGTACAATGTGTACTGGCTCAGGGACTTGTTGTTGATCTTAAAGTTTTATGCGAAGAGATTGATATGCTCGAAGAGGCGGGAGTTCCTGGAATAAATAACCTTACAATTAGTGAAAAGGCCCATCTTATTCTTCCTCATCACATTATGCTTGATAAATTGCGTGAGCAGTCTAAAAGCGGTTCTGTTCCCGTAGGAAGCACCTTAAGAGGAATCGGCCCCTGTTACGAGGATAAAATCGGCAGAAGAGGAATCAGAATCGGAGATCTTTATCAGGTTGATGTAATTAAACCCAACCTTGAAGCCACTCTTGAGTACTGGCGCCCAATGCTTGAAGCCAGAGGAGAGGTTGTGCCTACTGCTGATGAAGTAATAAGTGCCTTACAGCCATATGCTGATAAAATTAAAAAATATGTAAGAGATACGGTATCTTATGTTCACGAGGCAGTTGAGGCTGGTAAAGATCTTCTTCTCGAAGGTGCCCAGGGGGTAATGCTTGATATAGATCATGGAACATATCCATTTGTTACTTCCTCAAATACAATTTCAGGAGCTGCATGTACCGGAATAGGAATGGGGCCAACAAGGGTTGACGAAGTTGTGGCAATTGTAAAAACCTACACAACAAGAGTCGGCGCAGGTCCGTTTCCCACAGAGCTTGATGATGCAGATGGACAGTACATGCGTGACAAAGGGGCTGAGTACGGTTCAACTACAGGTCGTCCCCGCAGATGCGGCTGGTACGATGCTGTAATTGCAAAAAGGGTTACAAGAATTAATGGAACCACCAGACTTGCTCTCACCAAACTTGATGTTTTAACTGGTTTAAAAGAGCTTAAAATATGTGTGGCTTACGAGCTTGACGGCAAAGAGATTAATGATGTTCCGCTTCACGGTCTTGAAAGAGTAAAGCCGATTTACAAAACAATGCCCGGCTGGAGTGAGGATATTTCTGGTGCACAATCAATTGATGACCTTCCTCAAACTGCAAAGGATTACATTCAGGAACTCGCAAGACTAACAGGTGCTCCAATACTTCTTGTATCAGTCGGTCCTGACAGAGATCATACTATTCTACTTGAAGACCTTTACTCTAAATAATTGTTTTAAATGAATTATCTGGCTCATCTTTTTTTAGCAAACAATAGTGATGAACAGCGAATCGGCTCCATACTTGCTGATTTTACCAATGGTACAATTGACATGCTATCGTCCCGTTTCAGTCATGAAATTGCAAAAGGGATTAGGCATCACAGGGCAATTGACAAGTTTACTGATGAGCATCCTGCAGTAAAAAGATCTGTAGAAAGATTAAGTTCTGAGTACTCAATTTATTCGGGAATAATTGTTGATGTTCTTTTTGATCACTTCTTAATAATCCACTGGAAGAGGTATTCAGAAATTGACCAGGAACTTTTTTTTGAATCCGTTTACAAGTCTCTTTCTTATGGACATTTCGAGTATCCAGAGCGGTTTTCAATTATGCTTGAAAGATTGCTTGAAAGAAAGTGGCTTGGTGTTTACAGGGATCTTGACAGTGTGGCTTTTGCATTAAAAAAAATTGATGAGCGCTTCAAAAGGCCAACTCCTCTCTTGTATGCATTAAAAGGGATAAAAAAGGGGTACAGTGATTTTGAAACAGATTTTCTCCAGTTCTTTCCTCAGCTTAAAGATTTTTCAGATGATTTTGATACCAATTTTTAATTAATTCGGCAGAGATATTCCAAAGATAAAAGATATAAATGATTCCGATGGGTTATCCTGGGTTTTAAAGCCTCGGGCTGCCCCAAGTCCAAGATTTAGAGGGACATTTTTAACAAGAATTGTCATTAAAAGTTCAGCCTGCAAACCAAAATGCCAGCTCTCCACTGTGGATTCATAGTCAGTGGTTCTGCTGTTTCTGTAAGAGTTTAAAGCGCCGATTCCCCAACGTAAACAGGGGAGAATTGATCTGTTTTCACCGTTTATAAAGTAGAAGCTGCCTGTTGCAAAAACATCAAAGGTTCTAAACTCTTCACGTTTATGAGTTGTGACTGTTATTGAGTCAGAGATTTTTTCAGTAACAAGATGCATATCTTCAAAAAGGTGCCAGCTTCCAGAAATTCCTGCAGAAAATGAGTTGTTAATTCTAAAATTGTACCCTGCAGTTGCTCCTAAAAAGCTCAACTTACCTGTTTTTTGATAACTTGAGCCCACAGGCATGGCCATCACCCATCCTGCATCGAGAAAATTTTTACTCTTCCACTTTGGAGGTTTCTTGACACTGGCAACACCCGGAGATGAAAATAAAAGAGATGAAAAAAGAATATTTGAAATAAAAGCGGCAGACATTAGATTTTTTAAAAAAAACCTGTAAATTCCCCGATTTATAAATAAAGTATTATTATGCACAAATTAGAAATACCCGTAAAAAGCGTTTTGGGTCAATAAATAATTTTATGGTGCAGTAAAATCGTTTGAACAATAGTCAAAAAGCGGGTATTTTTTGATAATTAGTCAATAAAATGCAAAAATATAAGTCATTACTACAGGTTAACCCATTGCTAAAATGAATTTAATATAAACACCAGAAAATTGAGAGAGTGAAATATGGAACCATTAAAATATGATGAAAATAATCAGGTTGTTTTGCCCCAGCCCGATGAAATTCCCGATAAAGATAAAATGGATGCTTCAGGGGCCTATGTTATGATGTTCGCCTCAAGTTATCTTCCTTTACCCCTTATTAATCTTCTTGCAGCTTTTATCTATCATATGGCCTACCGTAAAAGGTCGAGATTTGTGGCGTTTCATACCTATCAGTCATTTGTTTCACAAATCCCGACAAGCCTCTCCTTATGGGGTCTTGTAACCTGGATCATAATTGACGCAATTAAACATTCATATGATCCCTGGGAGATCTTTTCATCTTTTAACTTAAAAGCAGCTATTGTTATTATTGTTGGATGGAATCTTATTTACACAATCTTTTCAATTGCAGCCATGGTACGCTCCCGCAAAGGACGCCTGTTTTACCTGCCATTATTTGGAAAACACACCTTTGAACGCTACTTTGGCCCCAACGCCATAAACAATGGCCCTCAAAACTCCACACCCTTCATAAACCGCCCCCCGCATAAAGATTAAATATGCCTCGAATATTATTTGAGCGTTTCTCTCATTAAAACAATTATTGTAAAGAATTTTAAAATATCATAAAAGTATGATTTTTAAGTGCTTATAGGGAGTTAAAATGATTCAGAGTAAACAGTTATCTAAAAGTTCAACCCTCCGTCGCAGTTTTGTTGAGGCTGTTATTATTGCGCTTATTGGCAGTATTCTCGGTATTGCAGTTTCTTTTGTTCATCCCAGGGGGATTCCTCTTGTTGAAGATGAACCCTATGAGATTATTGTTCCGTGCAAGGTTCCAGGAGGTAAAGTCAAGCCTGTTGATCCTTCAATTTTAAAGGCTGACAAGGTTTTTATTGTTGATGCAAGAAGTAAAGAGGAGTTTGATTTATGGCACCCTCAAAATGCTTCTCTTTTGACATATGACTTTCTTGATGCGGTTTCACAAGAAGATCTTACAAATCTTGCTAATTCAATTGTTAAGGCTCGGGCTTTAAAGGTTGTTGTCTACGGTGATGGCAGTAATCCCGATACCGGGGAGCTTTTGGGTAAAGAGATTTCCGGGCGAGGTATCAAGAATGTATATTTCATAAAAGGTGGTATTGATACTCTTAAAGGTACAGCGAAAACAGGAGGTGCAAAATGAATTCTGTTTTTAACTGGCCCGGACATGGAATTATAGCATTGGGTGCACGTCTATATCTCGGGGTTGTTTTTATCATGGCCAGCATTCACAAGATACTTGATCCCGGTTCTTTTGCAGTGGATGTCGCTACATATGAAATACTCCCTCAACAGCTCATAAATTTGATGGCAATATGCCTGCCGTATGTTGAGATAATCGCAGGGATATTGCTTGTTTTAGGAGTTAAAAGTCGTGCAGGTGCATGGCTTGTTGCAGGAATGATGATAATGTTTATGGTCGCACTGGCAATTGCTTTATACAATGGGCTGGATATGTCCTGCGGCTGTTTTGCATCATCAACCATTACCGAAGGTGATGAGATTTCATCTAAAACAATTTTGCGTGACTCAGGCTGGTTATTTCTAGCTGTTTATGTGCTTGTTTTTGATTTGAAGCCAATTGGACTTGTCACAGTTTTTCAAAATTTTATAAAGGATAAAGTTTAAATGTCTAAAATTTTACTTTTACTTTTGCTTTTGCTGAATATAATTGTTGCAGGAACAGCAGCAGCCGGTGAAAAATCATGTGATGATCTTACAGGAAGTAAAAAAGAGATTGCTCTGAAATTATTAAATCAGATTAAATCATATGATTGCTGCGATGAATCAGTATTTAATTGCATTAACAAAAAAAATCCATGTGATGTTTCTATTCGTCTTGCTAAATCCATATGTTCAAAAGTTGCAAAAGGGGAGAGCGAAAAGAAAATTATTAATCGAATTAAATATCGTGCAAAAAGTATGAACCCTTTAGTAAAAAAAACTTCCATTGATTTATCGTCAACTCCTGTGGCCGGAGATGAAAAAGCTTCTGTATCAGTTGTTGTTTATGCATGTACAAGATGTCCTTTTTGCGCAAATCTTGTTCCTCAGATTTACAAAGAAGTTACAAATGGTGAGCGTAAGGGAAAGGTAAAACTTTACTTCAAACCGTTTCCATTAAAGAGTCACGAATTTTCTAAAGAGGGTGGTCTTGCTCTGATTGCTGCAAATAGCCAGGGTAAATTCTGGCCATTTCTGCTTAGATTATATTCTGAATTTGATTTTTTCAGTTTGGATAAATTAACAAAGTGGGCAACCCTTGAGGGGATGAACAAATCTGATTTTGCAAAAAAGATGTCAGAACCCTCTACACGAAATCAACTGATTGCCAGTAAAAAAGAGGGACTTGCCAATGGTGTTACCTCCACCCCTCAGCTATTTATAAATGGAAAAAAATATGTTGGATTTCTTGATATGCCCGAGCTTGTGGATGTTCTTACTGAAGAGTATGTGAGAGTTCACTGAAATTATTATTAGTCTTTATTTTATAATAAAATCTTTTGTCATAACTTTGTTGCGTCCGCTCTCTTTTGCCTCGTAAAGGGCATCATCTGCTCTTCTTAAAAGCATAAGTTCGGCTCTGCTTTCTTTACTTCCAAAAGTTATTGATGCCCCGATGCTTATGGTAACATGGAGTTTATTATTTTCGTATTCGATTACACTTTTTTCCACGGCTGTTCTTATTCGTTCTGCAGCAATTACTGCACCTTCAAGATTAGTGTGTGGAAGCAACACTGTAAACTCCTCACCACCAAATCTGGCGGGCAGGTCACAACCTCTTACCTGGTCTTTAATCGATTTAGCCACTATTTGTAAAACAACATCTCCCGCCTGATGTCCGTAGGTATCATTAAATATTTTAAAGTGATCCACATCCATCATTAAAAGAGCCAGGGGTTTGTCGAGGCGTCTGCTTCTCTCAACTTCGGCATTAAGGCCTTCATCAAAAGCACGCCTGTTTGGAAGAGATGTGAGTTCATCTGTTGTAGCTCTTCTTTCAAGCTCCCTGTTTAAAATTTTAAGCTGATTAGCCATTCGCTGCTGTTCGGCCAGTGACTCCTCAAGCTTGCTTGTTAGAGTCTGGTAGTTGAGATTAAGATCGTGCAATCCCTGTGTTGCAATTTTCATTATCTCTTCAAATGATGGCTGAACACCAACTTTTATTTCAAGCATCTCGGCGGCGTGTGTAACTGTTTCTGCAATTTCATCTAAAAGAGTCGTGAGTTCATCAGTATTTATGTTTAAATTATTTAATGCCTCTTTAGCAATATCAATAGCAACATGTTTGTTTTTTATAGATAGAAGATCACATAAAGATTCAGCAGCAAATGCTATCTTTGCTTTTTTTAAATTTTCACCGGAAGCATTTTCAGGAATATGATGCCATCTTACCACTTCAATCATATCCGGGGGAAACTCCCATTTTTCAAAGAGTTCTCCACCTGCTTGACAGTGGGTTTTACCATATTTTTGTTCGATTATAATTCTATCTGAATTTAAATTATCAATCGACGATGCCAGCTCATTTTTAACATTTTCATCAGCATTTTGAATTATTATAAGCAGGCCTAAATCCTGGCACAGACCAAGAGTGAAATACTCTTCCTCGTCGGGCATTTTAAGTTTTCGTGCAATACATTTTGCGGCTGATGCTCTTCTTAAACTATTTTCCCAAAATTTATCAGTTGGAAAATTTGAGTTTTTTTTAGGGGATAAATCCTGAACTCCAAGGCATAAAACCAGAT
Organism: Deltaproteobacteria bacterium; assembly: GCA_016937935.1. GTDB lineage: Bacteria > Myxococcota_A > Polyangia > JAAYKL01 > JAAYKL01 > JAFGVO01. Next base: position 10,227 of record JAFGVO010000179.1, read on the forward strand.
TTCTTACTGCTCTTATTCCCATAAAATTTACAGCCTGATCAACTGTAGATGCTTTTCGGCGCAAACCGTAAAAAGGGGAGTTGACAGATTTGAGAATCTGAGAGCTTAAAACCGGGTCTACTTTAATTACTTTTGCAATGTCCATTACATTGGATTCGGGATCTGCTGCAAGTTTAATTACTTTAGTAATGATGCTAGTGTAGTGATTTAAAATTGATGGGCATTATGTATCTTTTTATAAGATCCTGTGTTATAGTGACGTCAGGAGGTAAACCTGA
>JAFGVO010000180.1 GCA_016937935.1 Deltaproteobacteria bacterium
GGTTTTATCAACATTGTTTTCAATTTTATCAAGTTTAATAATAAAACGTTCAGCACGCCTTATAACAGTTCGAGCAACATGCAATCTAGTTGCTGCCTCACTGGCGTCTGCTCCGCCACATAAAACAAATCCTTGTATGGGGCCTGATTTACTATCAAGATAATCAATTGAATTTTCTATAAATTTTACATCTTCATCTCTAAGTTTTGGAACGTTTTCATCACTTCCTGATGAGAAAGCCAGATTTGAAGAACAGTTAAAAAGTTTGTGGGTAACAAATGTAAGAATTTGAAGAAGTTTTTTATCTTTTACAGCTGTTATTGCAAGGGCAATATTTGCCCCTGCCTCATCTATTGTACCGTATGCATCCAGCCTTAACGAGTCCTTGCCAATTTTTGTGTTGTCAGCAAGTTTTGTGAAGCCAGTATCACCATTACCTGTATAAATAGATGATTTCATAAGAATTTTTATTTTTTTGATATGGAGTTGTTTAAAAGATCTCCAAATGTTCCCATGCTGGAACCTGCTTTAGATGCGGATCTGAAGTCTTCTGTGGCCTGTTTTTCCTCTTCTGCGTCATGATCAACCATTGTAAGAGATATTTTTCTGTTATCAGGATCTATATCCAGAATCCTTACTTCAATACTATCTTTTACATTTAATAATCGCCTTGGATTATTTACATGTTCACCAGTCTTCATTTGTGAAACATGTACAAGCCCTTCAATTCCAGGGAGAATTTCAACAAACGCACCAAAGTCCATAATTCTTGAAACGGTACCGTTAAAAAGGGAACCGGTTTTAACTGTTTCGATAAATTCATCCCAGGGATCTGCCAATAGTGATTTGAGGCTAAGAGATATTTTTCCGTTATCTCTATTGATATCAGAAATCTGAACTTTTATGGGCTGACCTTGAGTAAGAACTTCGTCAGGATGATTTATTCTTGTGTGTGAAATTTGAGAAACATGAAGAAGTCCTTCAACTCCGCCAATTTTAACAAATGCTCCATATGGCATCAGGTTTGAAACGGTTCCATCAATAACATCACCAGCTTTAAGAATTTCGAAGGCTCTTTTTTTAGCTTCTTCTTCTTCAACTTTTAAAATTTCACGTCTGCTTACAATAATATTTGCACCATCATTTTCAAAACGGGATATTTTAAAAAGATATGTTTTTTCAAGATGTTCATCTGGTTTTTCGCAATATGCGGTATCAATCTGGGAGATTGGACAGAATGCCCGCAAACCAAAAATATCTATATCAAAACCACCTTTATTTACCCCTTTTACCTTGCCTTCAACCGGGAGTTCCGCATCAAAAGCGTCTTTCACTCTTGCGGCAAGGGCCGATTTATTATCATTTTTTTCAACAACCCCATGTCCCATTCTGGTTGCACACATAACAGCGCCGTCTTTAGAAGCAACAGTAACAACATCGATGGATTGACCCTCTTTAACAGTAAGCTCACCCTCTTTTTCAAATTCACTTCTTAAAATCATTCCCTCAGAACGCATTCCAAGATCGAGAAAAATATATTCACTGCCTATAGAAACAATCGTAGCAGTAATTTTTTCACCCATTGCAACACCGGCATTTTTATCCAGGCTCTCATTAAGCATCTGTTCAAAATTATCCATAAAATTCTCCATTGAAAAGTATTAAAAAAACAGACATAATCTGCGGGTTCAAGATACCAGTGCCGTCAAAGGATGCAAGGAATTAAATTATAAAATAAAAAAGATGAGATGAATAAATGAGGTATGGCAGTGAGCTGCTATTTTTGTGTTTATTTTTCAAAATCAAAATTGAGAGTGTAATTTCCCTCAACAAAAACACCTGGTGCATCCTGAATATCAATTTTATCTGCAGCTTTAGATACACATTTCAGCATTTTCTGATTTTTGATATTTGTTTTTGTAACTGTAACTTTTTGAGGATTTTTATTCTTGGGAGAAAACTCAAGTTTAAGTTGAACATTACCTTTGATATTTCTGTTATCATTTAAGGCTTTCTCGTAGCATTTCTGAAAAGTCTTGTTTTTAGCATCAAGCGCAGAGTAAATCTGACCCTCTGTTTTTGGGTTAAGTTTTCCGCATCCTGACATTACCAAAATAGTAGTAAGCCCTGCAATCATTCCGGCAGTTTTAAGTGAAAATTTCATATTAGCCTCCTATTTTGTATCATCAACAATGTTGAATTCAACACGACGATTGGTCTCTTTACCTTCGTCTGTTTCGTTGTCTGCAATTGGTTTCTCTTCTCCATATCCGATAGCTTCGAGTTTTGTCTCATCAACGCCGGCATTAACAAGATATGCTTTTACAGCGTCAGCACGGTTTTGAGAAAGAGTTTTATTATACTTTGCAGTTCCATCTGCATCTGTATGTCCTTCAATCTTGAGATGTTTAATCTCAGGGTGTTCATTTATAACTGAAGCAACATCATTAAGAAGTTCATTTGACTCATCTGAAATATCAGCTTTGTTGTATTCAAACATTACTTTTTCTGTAATTTCAATTTTCTTGCCTACAACTTTAGCTTTTTTAACAGGTTTTGGTTTTGGAGGTGGAGGTTTTGGCAGTTCAGGCTGCGCAGCAGTAACCTTTACATCTTGTTGTCCCTTAACCACGTGTACAGTGCTTGCTGAAAAGCTGCACCCGGATACAATAAATGTTCCCAAAGTGAAGATTCCAACCCACAGAGCTATAAATCTTTTCATTTTTCTCTCCTTAACAAGTAGTGTCATCTGCTGCAATAATTGAGCAACAGTTGAAGTTTTGTGTTTCTGACGCAAAACTTATTTTTCCATTCATCTTTGATCATACAATTAATAAAATTTGTCAAATGTTATTGAGTAACATTAGTACCGTTATTCCGATTATTAAATTGAAAGATTGTGTAAATATTTTGACAGTTGTACAAAAAATATATGAAAAGCAGAAGATCACATATTCAAAAAATATTCTTTTTACACTTTATTGTTTATTACATATCCTGTTCAGCTGTCAGTCCTTCTAAAACATCAAAATACGAAACAGGGAGGCCTCCGTCCCCAGATGCGGTTAATGATAAAAATGAAGCAACAAGAGAAACAATTAAGCCTCCGTCCCCCTTTGAGTTCACACCTAAAAAGGACGAAAGTGTAAGATTTCATTACTATTTTAGCAATTTGCCTTTTACTGATGATTCAGTTGAAATTATTGCAAACCCTCAAAAAAATGCTTCGGTTATTTTGATTGTTGTGGATGCATTTAACGCATCACACAGTTCTGCTTATGGCTACAAAAGAGATACAACACCATTTTTGAGGGAGTTTGCAAAAGAGGGTGTTACATTTACAAATTTTATCAGTAACTCTTCATGGACCAGACCCTCATTTTCAACAATTATAACCGGAGTTCCCAGAACTGTTCACAAAATGGAGCTTGGAGATAACATATTAAGCAATAATATAAATACATTGGCAGAACAGTTTAAAAAGGCAGGATATAAAACAGGAGCTTTTATTGGAAATCCCCTAATAACAAAAAAATGGAATTATCAGCAGGGTTTTGACACTTTTATTGATTCAGAAACGGCCGGTCCTTTTGCATCAGGAGAAACTCTGGTAAATCTGGCAAAAGAGTGGCTTGAACATATAAATGAAGGAGAACCTTTCTTTTTAACACTTTTTTTAACAGATCCTCATGCGCCGTATACTCCCCCAATTAATGAATTAAAATATTTAAATATTAAAGATGCGGATTCTGTAATAAATCCTTCAAGAGAGTTTTTACAGCCTATGGAAGAGGTCGAACATAAAAAAATAATAGATGCATACGATGATGAGGTCTCATACAGTGACAGAAAGATAGAACAGTTTATAAACTTTTGTGAAAACAGATTTAAAACGGATAATATGGTTTTTGCTGTAACAGCAGATCATGGTGAAATTTTTGGAGAACATAACTGTTTTCAGCATGCGTATCATATGTGGGAACCTGTTGTCAGAGTTCCGTTTATTATTAAATCAAAGCTCATTTCAAGCATTAATATAAAAACAGATCATCCTGCAACCCACACAGATATTATGCCCACGTTGCTATATCTTGCAAAAATACCCTTTAATACTGATTATGGTGATACGTTATTTAAAAGTTCTGATAATCTAAAAATTATTATTACAGCCTATGATGCAAGAGGGGTTAAGCGTACAGCCGCAAGACAGGGAGTGATAAAGCTTGTCAAATATGAAAAAGTTAATAAGAAACTTTTTGAATCTCTGGGCAAAGAAGACCTATTAATTCAATTTCCTTCATTAAACAGGCCCGCTCCATTTTATGAACTATATAATCTTGAAGATGATTTTAAGGAACAAAATAACATTCTTGATACATTTGAAAACAGCGAGCTGGTTGAATTATTAAAAGAGAGTATTGAAAAATACAATAATCCGGTAAAAAAAGCAGTTGTTGAAAAAGAGATTAAACTTGATAATGAAACTCTTGAGGCCTTAAAAGCCGCCGGATACATACGCTGAGATATTATTAATTTGAAGATATTTCAGTTTTGAGGGTTAGAGGTGTTTCGTCTCTTAAAATTTTAAACTCTACAAATTCAGCCTTTTTAAGACGTTCAAAAACTTCAAAATATTGATCAGGTGTTTCAATTGCAAGTCCGTTGACTTTAAGGAGAACATCTCCAGGTTTCAGACCTAAAACAGATGCTGCATTGAATCTGAATGAGACAATTTTAAAACCCGTAAATTTTCCATTATTTTTAACAGAATCCATCTGCACCATTGCAAGAATATTTGCAGGGCCTTTTTTAATTATACTGTCAAGCTCAAACCGTGACACAGTTGTAATATCAGGAGGTAAAACTTCACTGTTTTCAGCGGCAGAAATGTTACTTTTATTATTTTCACCGGTGCTTTCTGTTTCGGGCTGCTGAGTTTCAGTCTTTTTATTGCCTCCACTTGTTGCACATGATGACACCATAATAAATATAATTATAAATCCAAATTTTTTAATCATTTCTGCCTCCACAAAAAAAGTTAATTACCCGGTAGACTGTTGATGGCTGCAAGAGCTTTGTTACCTATGGTTTCAACGGGCAATGTTGCATCAATTGTCAAAATATTATCATCCTTAAAAATTTCATCAATCCGGTCGTAAAGAGTGATCAGTTTTTTCTGAAATTCTGTTTTCTCAAAAATTTCCTCTTTTTCACCCCTTTCCCCTCTCCGTCTGAATGATTCTCTCTCATCAATTTTAAGATAGATTACAAGATCAGGTTTTCTTATGTATTTATTTATATTTTTAATCCAGGTCATAATTGAATCTTCACTATTGGAAGAGCTGACACTTTGATAAAATACAGAAGAGTAAACATACCTGTCACAAATAACAGTTACACCTTTTTCAAGTTGAGGAATTATTTCTTCAGCCTGCTGATAAGCCCTGTCAGCTGCAAAAAGAAGGCTCATTGTATCAAATCCGGGTGGTGCGCCGTTTACATTCATGAGATCTTTTTGAAGAATCGATCTAATCATCACTCCAACTGGAAACCGGGATGGTTGAGCTGTCTGATACGCTTTGATCCCGACATTTTTTAAATTGGAACAGATATATTCAGACTGGGTTGTTGTTCCTGCACCATCTATGCCCTCAATAACAATTAGTTTTCCTTGATTATTCAAAATATCCCTTTCTGTTTTTAAAAGCTGATTTTATAAAGTCAGATTTCTATATAAAAGGTCAAATAAATGGAGTTAAATAAAAAAAAAAGATGTTTAGATTTTTAATAAGACCTTTTTGAGCAGAAATAGACATAGCAGGTCTGATTTTTGTAAATTTAAATTTAAATTACAACTTGAATGTTTTTCACCTATAGTGGAATATACCTGAAGAATTTTGCTGATCGTTAATCTTTAAAGGGAGTTTCCATGAAAGTAAATTTACAAAAAACCATTAAATCTTTCTATCCATGTATAATAGCAGGTCTAATTTTGCTCATATCTTTTCCTGCTGCGGCCACTAAGCCAAAACTTATTGTGCTTCCAATAACAGGTGATGGTAAGATTGCGCAGGATGATTCGGATTATCTTCTTGATTCAATGTTTGAAGCAGCCTCACTTAGAATTGCCGGGGAGATTATTCTTATTACCAAACAGGGAACAAAAAAAGCAATTAAATCAGTTTCGAAAAGCTGCAAAGAGGACTGTGCTCTTTCAGCAGCTCAAAAGACAGGTGCCGGAATTGCCCTGATTTGTGACCTCAATACGTACGAGGATAAAACCATAGGTTTTGTAAAGCTTCTGGATACAACAGATGAGGCCGTTTTAAGTGCAAAGAGATTTATTGTATCCGGAAATGATCTCCGGGCTATTGAAGCGGGTATGCAATCTGCAGTTAGATATGTTTTAAGTGCAAGATTTTTACCACTGTCACAGGCACAGCAGTCAGCACTTGCAAAAACTCAGGGCAATATGCCCCCTGCACAGTATCCCGAACAGGTTGAGGGACCAATAATGGTAAATATACCCCAGGCAGACAGTGCAGCATCAACTTCAGTTGTATCAAGTCAAAATCAAAATAGAATAGAAGCATATACCGAACCTGAGCCTGAGCCATATGTTGAACCCCTTACTCCTGAAGAGGCATCGGTCAAAAAGAAACATTTTCTTGTTTCTGCAATTGTCTTTACTGCTTTTGGTGCAGGTATGTCACTTGGAGGAATGGGATTTTTATTAACTGCACAAAATGAAGTTGATAAACAGCAGGGCTGGTATGATGCCCAGAATGAGTTATATGTAAAAGCAAGTGCTGACGGTGTATCTCAAGCCTATATTGATTTATATAATCAGAATATTTTGGCTATTCAAGATGATATTGAGACTATAGATAAAACAATAAAAAAAGATAATATTTTAGGGGCTGTATTTTTGGGAATCGGAGGAGTATCTTTGATTACCTCAATTGTTTTCTGGGTTAAATTTTCAAAAATGAAAAAATTGTCAGAACCAGGAATGATAAGTCTTAATCCGGTTTTTTCTCCCAATTTTAACGGGGCAGTTCTTTCAGGATCCTTCTAATACCTCTTTTGCAACTTCTGTTTTGCTAAAATCAGATATTTATGAATAAATAGTCCTGATATTATTGACTCTAACTGAAAAACATCTAAGTCAGAGTATTGGAATGTTTTTCATAAACCTGATATATGTGACGAAAACTTCATAAAGCAAAATCTAAACTAGATATTTTTTGTATGACTCAGATAAGATTAAAGATATTTTTTACACTCTCATTTTTTACCGCAGTTTTAACTGCTGTTGAGCTTCATTTTGTTGAGCCGTTATTTAACAGCAGATGGCTTAAGCCCGCAGTTTTTGATTCTCTTTTTGATAAATTTCTATTTGTGACAATGATTTTGGCTTTAAGCTTCGCTGCAGTTGGAATATGGCTTACGGTATGGTTTAAGCTCTTTGACAGAGTAACGAGGAAAAGTAAGAAAATAGATTTTATAGCTCCTTTGATGTGGAATATCTTTTTATGGTTTGATTTTTACATAAGATATAAAATTTTTCTTGTATGGGGAGGGAATTTTCGTCTTGATACTACAAAGGCATCAACTGAAGAGACCGGACAGATAATTACAAATTTATGGAGATGGTACAGCACTGATATTATTTTAATTTTTAGTGGAATTCCCATAGCTGTTCTTTTTACATACCTGATGATCAAGGTTCTTGCATCTGACATTTTTACTTTTAAAGTGCCCGGTCAGGCTGTAAAAAGACTATTTAGATATATAGTTTTATCTTCAATAGTAATTGTGATTTTATTTCTTACGGCATTTGTTTCGATCTGGCCTGAGGGCAGGTCCGCAATAGCAGTTCAGTCATCTATAGGTTATCCATTTGCACAAAGTATCTCTATAGCTTCTGATTTTGACAATGATGGCTGGGGATATTTTGATGTGCCAAGTGATTTAAAACCATTTGATCCCAGATGCAGGCCCTATGCCATAGATATTCCAAATGATGGTTTTGATCAGGATCTTATGGCCGGTGATTTAAAGTCAAAAGAGTTGACAAGATGGCAGAAGAGATATGGTGAATCAATTACATCTCCTATGATTGCACATGATAACAATAGTCAGAATATTATGGTTGTTTTTGTTGAGAGCTTACGTTTTGATGCCCTTAAAAAGATGATTGGCAACAGAAAAGTTATGCCCAATATGCAGAAAATGATTAAGAACGGAGCTCTTTCGCCGAACTATGCATAC
>JAFGVO010000181.1 GCA_016937935.1 Deltaproteobacteria bacterium
CTAGATGAAGAATTTATAAACGCCCCGCAAAAAGCACCCACATTAAGAGATGGTGATTTTGTGGGTGACAGCTGGGGTACGTTATATGGAGCAAGGGATTGTAATGGTCACGGGACACATATTGCAGGTATAGTGGCAGATAAAAATTTTGGTATTGCAAAAAATTCACAGATTGTTGCTCTTAGGGTTATCAACTGTAAAGGTGTTGGTGATGTTGAAAATCTGTTGGACTCCATATCCTGGCTTTATGAAAATGCAATAAAACCCGCTGTTGTATTAATGAGTCTTGGTTTTGGAGATAACAGTCAAATAAGGGATGCCGTAGATAGTTCCGCAAGTAAAGGTTTGATTTTTATTGTATCATCAGGTCAAAAATACAGTGATTCATGTAAAACAGCACCGGGAGGTGCCATTAGAGCAATCACCGTTGGAGGATACACACAAGCTCTGGAACCCCTGCCAATGAACAACTGGGGCAGATGTATCGACATTTTTGCTCCAGGTGAAAAAATATATTCACTATCTCATCTCAACCATGAATTAAAATCCAAAAAAGGTTCATCAATGGCAGCTCCATTTGTAGCCGGTGCAGCAGCAATTATTTTGTCAAAACACAAAAACTACAACTGGCAGGATGTAAAAAAACTGCTTTTGAAAAATTCAAAAAAAGATTTCTTAATATTAAATTCCGGAATGAGATTAAGAAAAACTTCTAACAGAGCATTATATATTCCTTAAAGTTTTTTGATAAATGTCGTTTCCCACTAGCGGGTTGAGTGTTCCCAGGAAAGAATATTTATCACCCTTACAAACGCAAAATGAAAAAGGGCACCCACAAGGGATGCCCGTACATGAAAAATGAAACAACATTATAAATACAAAAAAAATTGTTATGTGTACGGGTGATCCGGGATAAACCCGGACTCTACATTCTTTTAAAAGTAACTTGCGGGATGATAATCAGTTAAATGTTTTCGAAGGGGATTTTGTGGTAGGTCGGGATTAGGTAGCGTTTTATTAGCTGGAAGGTTTCGTTTGAGTCGCCATCTTCGAAAGAGTCACAAAGGTATGTGTAAAACTCTTCTTTAAAGGGTTCCCATATTTCTGAGTCTAGTAATATGTTCTTTTTCCAGTCATCATCTGCAAGTTGAGTAAAATCTCTGTTTGCCAGAGACTCTCTTATTGGGGAGATTTCTGACGGGGGAAGTTTTAATTTGTTAAAATAGATAATATCCTGCCAGTTTATTAATGTGGTTTCAAAGGGGAGAGGGGCAACGCCGTAATAAAAAAGAACAGGAGCCTGAAACCTTTTTTTTACTGCTGCTGCCAGTACAAAACTTATGAACCCTTTAACCATTGGGTCTGTATTGTCCACATGAAAGAGTATGGGCCCCACTTCCATCTCATTACAGGCATCAAAAACTGTCTCTAAAATTTCGAAAGGAACATAGACTGAATTTATTACGGGTATTTTAAAAGGGTCAATATGGTCTTTTAACATGCTGGAAAAAATCTTTTCTCCAGTGGCGTAGGGGGTTCCCATAAACTGGGAAATCTGCCAGATTCCTTTTTGTGAGGTCTGTTTTATTGAATCTTCTGCAAATAGAGCGTTAACTGCCAGCTGCTTAAGAAGAAAGTCCAACTCTTCTTTCTGGTTTAAAATTCTGAATTTACCGTCATTTAACTCAATAACAGGCTCAAAAAGTTTTTTTAATTCATCTCTAGATTGTGTAGGAAGAAGTTTCATAATTGCATTTTAATCCCAAGACCTATAAGCTCCAATTATTAGACGCTAAAGAAGCTTTTCTATTACCATTTATAGTATATAAAATGAACTATCTTATGAAAAAAAATGTCCTGTCTCTTTTTTTTGTTACATTAATGTCACTTTGCCCCTTGAAAAACATCTCTTATGCAAATGATCCAACACTTGTTTATGAAACAATTCAAACAGAACATTTTATTATTCACTTTCATGGTGGCCTTTACGAGATGGCCGAGCGACTCGGGACTATTGCTGAAGATGTTTATTTAACAAATACTGAACTTCTTGGGTGGGAGATGAAAACAAAAGTTGATGTTAGAATCATCGACCCCCAGGACAGTGCCAACGGAATGGCCTCCCCCTCCCCCTACCCGCTAATTGAAATTTATGCAACACCCCCGGATCTCGAATCGGAACTTCAAGCACACGACTACTGGCTGTACACTCTTTTTACCCACGAATTCACCCACATTATTCACCTTCAGATGCAGCACGGCATAGCTAAAATGATAAACCGTATTTTTGGAGACGTTTACCTGCCAAACAGCATGCTGCCAACCTGGTTTATCGAAGGTCTTGCTGTAATGATGGAGACCCATACAACATCGAGGGGAAGAACCCGTTCATCCTATTATCAGATGGTAATGAGGACACACGCTCTTGAAGGTGGATTTCAAAATCTCGGAGAGGCCTCAAACCATACTGTTGACTACCCGAGAGGGGCTGCGGACTATATTTACGGTGCCATGTTTATGGAATATTTAAGAGACCGCTTTGGGGAGAAGAAGATTTTTGAAGTGTGTCACAGATACGCATCAAAGCCGGTTCCATATTTTTTAAATACCGCCTTTAAACAGGCCACAGGAAAAAGCCTCTGGAAAGTTTATGATGATTTTACAAAAAAAGTTTTAAAAGAGGCAGAGGCAACAAAAGAACTTATTGAAAAAGATGGCATGGACGAGACAGTAAAAATCACAAATACGGGCGAATCAAAAGGGCGCCCGGTTTTTCTCCCCAAAGGTGTAACATCCAGTCATTTTGGCAGGGTAAATGAGCACTCAGAAGTTCTGCTTCCAATAAGTGATGCCAGGCAGAAGAGCGGACTTTTTATTGTCAATTTACAAAACAGGTCTGTAACCCCGTTAGTACAGGGAAGTTCCAAAGGCTCTGTCACAGTTACAAACAGTGGAGACATTTATTACGTTCGCCGGGCTCCAGTTGACAACATCTACAGTTTCAGAGAACTGTTTAAACTCAAATTTGATAAAGAACTCAAAAATGCAAAGCCGGAGCGGCTTACATATGGCATGAGAATAAAAGAAGCCGCAGTTTCTAAAGACGGTAAAAAAATAGCTGTTGTAACAGCAGTCAACGGAAAGACCGATCTTGTAATCTGTGACTCTGCCTGTACAAATCGTAAAACAGTTTTAAAAGGGAGCAACTATCTCTACATCTACCATCCCCGTTTTTCTAATGACGGAAAAATGCTCACCGCAGTTGTAAGAGAAGATGAAAAGGTAAATCTGGCTCTGATTAATCAGAATACCGGAGAGATAAATTACCTTACAGATGATGATTCACTGAAGAGATATCCGGTTTTCTCATCTGACGGGAAATACATTTTTTATGACAGTGACATTACGGGAATCTCAAATATCTTTGCCATAAATCTGGCACATAAAAAAATCTTTCAAATAACAAACGCCGTAACAGGTGCCGCAGCCCCTGAAGTTTCAGAAGACGGAAAAACTCTGCTCTATTTAAAATACAGTAAAGACGGCTGGGATCTCAATGAGATGAAAATTTCATGGCCGCTCACAAAACAGATTACCCCTGAAGATCGCTACTCAAACCTCATCCCGTTAAAAGAGCCGCCTTTAAAAAAGTTTAAAAGTGAACCATACAATCCCCTTCCAACTTTGAGACCACACAACTGGATGCTTAACTATGCCCAGTCTACAGACCGGAAAACATTAACCGCCACCTCAGCAATAAGTGACGCTGCAAATCTACACTCTCTAAGCGCCGGCTTTTCATATGAATTCACCAGCAACACACCATCATTTTCTATTGCTTACGGATATTATGGAATGCTTCCAAATTTTAATCTCTCCTTTGGATATCTCACCGAAACAATGGAGACGGGATATCTTGTTGATGGAGAGCCATCAAACTGGAGGCGCAAAAGATTAAGTGGTGACATGGGCTTCAGATTCAACATTTCAGGACTTGATTATTCACAGTCGGTTTACTTCGGATACAACCTTGTTTTTGCAGACCCCCTGGATGAACTTCAAATAACTATCGACCCCGGAGGCCCTCTTCCTGAAATGCCAATACAGTATTTTAAAGCTGGAATCTCAGCAGGGTGGAACTATTCAAATGTCTACTCAAGCCCTCATGGAATCTCAAACGAATCGGGGCGCTCGCTCTATCTGTCTGCCTCTTTGTACAACCCGGTCTTTGGAGGAGATCAGGATCTCTTCTCATTGAGGTGGGGATGGACAGAGTATTTTCTCATGCCGTTTTTTAATCACAATGTACTTGCCCTTAAATTATACGGAGGAGTCTACCTGGCAAACCCCGGCTCAGGCTCATATTTTTCATCAGGAGGCTGCGGTCCCCAAAATTTTTTAAGCGACATTTTAAACAACACTCCTGCGGGACTCCCTGGAATACGAGGGTACAAAACAGACAGCATCACAGGAGACCACTACCACTCATTAAGAGCTGAATACCGTTTTCCAATCTGGACCGCACAGCTCGCATACAAAACGGTTCCACTATTTTTTAAAGAGGTTCACGGAGGGCTCTTGTTTGACAATCTCTTAATGAGTTTTGATCCTGTAACATACAATGACTGGTACGCCTCTCTTGGTGCGGAACTAATATTTACCTTTGCCATCGGATACCACCAGTTTGTAACCTTGAGAACAGGATACGCCAGAGGCCTCATGGAAGGGGGAACCAGCGAATTAATCTTTGTAATTGGAAACAGTTTTTAAAATCAAAAGAAATTTACGAAGTTAAAAGACTACTGAAATTTATTGTTTCATTCACAAGCTGTCCATACACCGGGAGCCGGGCAGGAAGAAGAAGAGATGTCATAGTAATAAACCGTATTTACTCCACCAATATCACATTGACCGGTACATCCCCCAAGAGAACAATTACTTGTTGAAAATGTCCAGGATCCGGCTTCACAAGTTAATTTCAACAAAGCCGCCCCCATCGTTTCATAGTCACTCCCGTGATACTCAAGACACGTATTCCCCTGATCACAAGAACCCACAATATCTTTTCCAATATTATTTGTATCTGTTTCTGAATCATGAATAACAGTATCAGTGTCAGCTGTACCCGAACACATGTCATTACAGGTTTGAGGCAGGGTATGACTCTGAATACCTGTCATAAAATCCTGGCAGCTCAGTGTTGATACATCAGAGACGCAGGCACCGCCGTTTACAGAATCATAGTCGCTGCACATTGAAAACAGTCCGGCTTTAATAGACAGAAAACAGGTACCATTGTCCCCAAACGTAGTATTAAACGAACCAGCCTCGCACTCCTGCCATCTTTCACAAATTGCAGTTACCACCTCATCCAGACTTTTTTCTTCTACGCCGTTCAGGGTATCAGAATCTGAATCAGTGTCAGTATCTGAATCTGTGTCAGTATCTGAATCTGTGTCCGTATCAGAGTTTACATTTGAATCTGAATCACCATCAGATTTTGAACTTGAATCATCACTACAGCTGACAGTAAAAGCAACTGCTGAAATAATCCCCAAAATAATCAGTAAATTTTTCATAAATAATTACTCCCCATCTTTAAATAAAGATTGTTGTTATGTATGGCATTATACTAAAACCGGATAAAGTTGTCTCATTAATATTGAAATCTCCTTTTTTTTTATCGGGTTCTGAGCAGGAGACAATTTTTAATTAACAATATGAAGCCAGTCTCTGAAGAGAAAAAGGAGTCGTCCTATTAAAAGGTAGATTCTTGACATTATTACATATCCGAAAGATGCGCCGAAACCTGCCATCAGTACAAGGGTTCCTCCTGTTGAAACTTTTTTAAGGGCACCTTTGTGTTCACTTGAAAAGAAGAAATAAAACAGCGCAGCGGAGGTTCCGAAAATTATTATGAGATTACCGCAGATTTCAATCCACGAACCTGTCAGTGGTACACTCATTGTTCCTTTTATCTGTTCCAGAATTCCAGCATCCAGGTGTGTGGGAATTGAGAGCCCCAAATCTATTGCCAGCCAGAATGAGAGAGCCAGCCTGTACATGTCTTTACCGCTTTTAACATATTTTCCAGCCCACAAAAAACAGATGCCAACAGGAACAAAAAGGTGAGCATTCTCTCCAAAGCCGCTCTGCCAGAGTGGCTGTACAAGTTCGGGAAAAAATACATTCTTCCAATAAATTACAAACATGTAACCGGCGCTCAAACCAACAACAAGGTGCTCAATAATTGTAAACAGAACATTGTCCTTGTACAAAAACGAAAATACTCCCAGAGTCAAAACTGCCGCAATGATAATGTATGGATCTGTACTCATACTTTATCTCCCAGTTTTTTAGAGGCAAAATACCCGATGTTTCCAACAAGAATAAAAAGCAAAATCACAATAAGAGCCAAAGACTGGCTTCCAAGGCCTCTTGATGCATCCCCTCTTTTGCTGATTACATGCTTGTCAAGAAGAAGTGACTCATACTCCGCAGCCGCAATTCCTCCGGCAAGGAGCCCTTTTAACTGCCCGGTCTGAATGTAAGGAAAATACTCCGTTGCATTTACAGCAGTTGTCCCGGCCAGAAAATCAATTTTATATGGGGTTACCGCGTACTGAATCCAGAACCTTGGAAAAGAGTTTGAAGCAATATTAATTATTCCCCCGATATCTTTTAAACTGCGAACAC
>JAFGVO010000182.1 GCA_016937935.1 Deltaproteobacteria bacterium
AGTCGCGTGCACCGAAATTCCAATACAACCCCTCGAAACAACGCCACTTTTTGCTTTTTTAAAAATGGAACTTCAGTTTAACATTTGGTTACCTTCAAAAAAATAAGAACTGCAAATGTGCCTCCTGTGAATGAAGAAAACTTTGCAGACTGCCGTTCTGGTAATTGATTTAATCTTTTGATGAATCGGGAAGTGAAACCGGTACAACCTGGATTTTTTCATTGTCCTCATTTGAGGTTGTTTTGCCTGCAACAAGCCACAGGACTGTTCCAAGAAGTAATATGATAATTGCAAGGAGTGTTATGACAAGACCTTTACCCTGGTTTTGAGTTTTACTGTTTGACTCATACGAATTATTTAAAGCCGTTGAAGTATTTATTGTTGTAGAAGGATCCTGTTCGGCTCCTGGTACTGCGTGCATGGGACCGGCCTGCTGATCTGCAGGGAGAAGCGCTCTTAAGGCTTCGGCAAATTCAGTAGCGGTCTGGTAGCGGTTGTTTCTGTCTTTCTCAAGTGCTTTGCCAATAATTACATCAAGCTCTTTAGGCAGATTAAGCTCCGGAACCCTTTGTGAAATTGGAATTGGAGGCGTCTTAATCTGATGGGTAATGTAAACCATCGATTTTGATTTTGGAAATGGAAGTTTTCCTGTTACCATTTCGTAATAGATAATTCCCGCAGAATAAATATCAGAACGGGCATCAAGGGTCTCCCCTCTGGCCTGCTCTGGAGACATGAATTCAGGTGTTCCGAAAACCATGCCCTCTCTTGTCAAAATCATTGAGTCGGGACGCATCTTTTGTTCGTGGATTTTTGCAAGTCCAAAATCAAGAACTTTTGGTGTGTCTACAATTCCACCCTGATTTGTTAATAGAATATTTTCAGGTTTGAGATCCCGGTGAATAACACCGACTTCGTGTGCCTCTTCAAGTGCTCCCAGTGTCTGAATCATTATTTTGGCTGCACGAAGGGGTTCTGTAGGCCCGTATTTTCGAGTGTTTTTAGCTAAATCAATACCTTCTAAAAACTCCATTGCTATGTAGAGCTGTCCAGTATCTTCGAGTTGTCCGTAAAGAAAAACTCTAACGCTGTTTGGATGGGTGAGACGGCTCATAGCTCTGGCTTCACGTCTGAATCTTGATAACAGGTCTTTTCTGCCTGCAAGTTTCTGGTGGAGAATCTTAATTGCTACAACTCTGTCCATCGCAGGCTGTTCAGCTTTGTAGACTTCACCCATTCCGCCTCTTCCGATGCGTTCAATAATGCGAAACTGACCTAGTATCTCTTTTCCAATTAAATCTTCAGGCATAATAGTAATTATATATATGCAACCTTGACTTACAGCAAGAAATTGAGGCATTAAAATGTAAATTTAATTGATTTAATAAATAATTTTATGAAAATGTAAAAGAGTTAAATAAATTTATTGTGGATTATGAGATGAATTCTAAAATTGAGACTTTTAAAATTGAGCAGTATGTATCTGCTAAAAGTGCCAAAGATCTTCATGGTGTTTCAAGGTATCTTCATCCACTAAAGGAGCCCTTTTTTTCAAGTGAATTTGCAGGTCTTATTAATAAGCAAAATGTTTTTGCAACTCTGAAAAAAATTGGTCCGTATTTCCCTGGGTTAAACAGTGAGAGCTATATTTTTATAGCTGTAAGAGATAGTCTTGAGAATGATAACAGGATGGTGTTTGCTTTAACACTGAGGGATGCTCTGTTTTTAAACACCTTAGTTATAACTCAAAAAAACATTAATACCGGTGAGCCGGCAACAGATGAAAGGGAGCTTACATCCGGACAGAGAGGTTTGCTTTTGTTCATTGCAGATACACTGGCTGGTGACTTTATGAATATTGTCCCATGTGAGTTTCAAATAATGGGAATATTGGATGATGAATCTCTCGTTAAAGAGTATCTTAATCCCCTGTGGCATGGTGAATTTGAGATTAAATGCAGAGATTTTAACATAGATATTTTTTTGATAAGCGACTCTCTTCCAGATTTGGAGCTGCCCCTTAAAAGAGATTTAAATCAGATAAAAAGTGATTATTTAAACTGGCCTGTTTCATTTAGAATAATTGAAGGTGAGACTTTTTTAAAAATAGCTGATGTTAAAGAGCTTAAAAAAAGAGATATTGTAATTTTTGAAAATATTTCACATCCATTTAGTGCAGGTAATAAAAATGGACAAAACAGTTTAGCCACTCTTATTTGTGGAGAGTATAAAATTAAAGTACTGTTTCTAGATGCAGATCGGTTTAAGATTTTATCTATCAACAATAATAATGGTAACAGTAAAAATGGAGATTGCAAAATGTCAAGTGATGAGATTACAGCCAGATATTCACCTGAAAATGATGAGAATCTATCAATGGATATCAATGTTCAGATTGAGGCGGGCAGATTAACATTTAAAATGATGGATGTTTTAAATCTGATTCCAGGTCAGATTATCAGGCTCGATAAACCCGTGACGTCAAAGGTGGATGTTCGAGTGGCTGATTCCATTGTTGCAAATGGGACTCTGGTAAGTGTTGATGGTGAATTAGGTGTAAGAATTGATGAGGTAAAATGAGATTTTTAATAATAGTATTTTTAACGGCTTCTTTGTCTGTTTCATGCGGGTCAAACGAAAAAGGTGAAACACCGGCTAAAAGCGACAATAACATTAATGTAAAAAATGATTCTAAAGTTAAGATAAACTCAAAGAGCAAAAAAAGATTACTTTTAAAAGAAGAGATCATTAAAGCCGCGGGAGTTAACGATTCTGATAATTCAACATTGTTAATTGAAATGAAGGTTGATCCTTACAAAATAGTTTCAGGTAAAATTGAAGGTGATAATTTTAATTTAAAACTGTCAGGTGAACTTGTTGAAGATAAGATCAGCTGCTGGGCGGCAGGAACAGATAAAACCGGCAAAACAGCATGGCGGGGAATGCTTCTTGGCAGTGGGACTGGTACAACTTTTAACGGGACATTTACAATTTCTGATAATGGAGCCGAAAATACCCTCACAGGAACCTGGAAATCCACAAAATAGCAGTACATTAATGTTTATCACGTGAATGATTGAAACAAATTTGTATTTTCTTATTACCTGTTTGTAGGAAATTGGATTCAATAATTCCAGCTTATTTTATGAAATCTAATCAAAAAAGTCTTTGTATTTTAAGCATGTTATTTAGATTTTGAACGATAATTTTCATGCATTTAAAATTAGAAAAACAGTTAAGATTTTTTTTGGCATACAGTTTGCTGAGCATCTTCGCAATCTGATGGACAGATTCAATTAAAATATTTGAAAGGTGTTTAATGAGTAATACTGAGATTGTCGCTTCAAAAGAAAACAGAATAATGCGAAGAAGCTTCTCCGTTATGGCAATGATTTTTATGGTTTTACTACCATCTCTTGCCATGAGTGCAGAACCAGATACAGCTTCAATTCCAATTGACACTGGAACAACCGCATGGATGCTTATTTCAACAACCCTTGTTCTTTTAATGGTTCCGGGACTCGCCATGTTTTATGGTGGTCTTGTAAGAACAAAAAATGTTATCGGCACAATGATGCACAGTTTTGCAGCCATGGCAATCATAGGTGTACTGTGGGTTGTTGTCGGATATTCACTTGCATTTGGTGATGGAACAGGCTGGTTTGGATGGAACTGGGACTATGTTCTTCTTCAGGGTATTGATACTAAAATAATGCCCATTGAAGTTAACGGACAGACTATGGGTATTCCATGGCTTGTATTTGCAATGTTCCAGGGTAAATTTGCAATTATCACTCCCGCACTTATTGCCGGCGCCTTTGCTGAGAGAGTTCGTTTTAAAGCCTACTCAATCTTTATTGCCCTGTGGTCATTATTGGTCTACGTGCCTCTTTGCCACTGGGTATGGTCTGCTGACGGTTTCCTTACCGGCAAGGCAATTGATTTTGCAGGTGGTACTGTTATCCATATTTCTGCAGGTGTTGCAGGACTTGTATCCGTATTTTATTTAGGTGTAAGAAAAGGATATCCTAAAACTGCAATGCATCCAAGCAATCTTGTAATGACAATGATGGGAGCAGGTCTTCTGTGGGTTGGCTGGTTCGGTTTTAATGCTGGCTCTTCAGTTTCAAGCGGTCTTCAGACTGCTCAGGCACTGACTGTAACTCAGGTTGCAGCCGCCGCAGGAGCATTGACCTGGATTATGATTGAAGGTATTCATTACAAAAAAGCAACATCACTTGGTATGGTATCAGGAATCCTTGCCGGTCTTGTAGCAATTACTCCCGCTGCGGGTGATGTAACCGTAACTGGTGCACTGGCATTAGGTTTCATAGCATCTGTTTTATCTTACATTGCTGTAACTCTTAAAGGCAAACTTGGGTATGATGATACTTTAGACGTTTTTGGAATTCACGGAATTTCCGGAATCGCAGGAGCCATCGGCCTTACATTCTTTTTAAGAGCATCTGACGGACGTCCTCCGTTTTTAACACAGCTCTGGTATCAGACAGAAGGTGTACTTGTTTCAATTGGTTATTCCGGTGTTATTACTCTTATTCTTGTGGTACTTGTTGACAAGGTGTTTACTCTTCGTCTTGATGATGAGGGACAGCTGGCCGGTATTGATCATAAAATTCATGGTGAGCACGCTTATGGCATGCTAAACTTAGACTGATTAAATCTGGGAGAAAATAAATGAAATTAGTAATAGCAATCGTACAGCAGGACGTACTTAATCAGGTGCGTGAAGAGCTGATAAAAAATGATATTTCAAGAATTACAGTAAGTCGCTGCACAGGACGGGGCAAGGCTACGGGAGAAGAAACGATTTACAGAGGTCAGATTGTAGTGCCGGCTCTTATTCCTAAAATTCGTCTTGAAATTGCATGTAATGATGAATTTGTTGACACCTGTGTTCAGTCAATTATGTCATCTGCAAGACACGGTGACGGCAAAGTCGGAGACGGAAAAATATTTGTAGTTCCTCTGGAAAACGTCTACCAGATTCGCACCGGTGACAGCGGAACCGAAGCCATCTAGCTCGCATCCCGCACGTTAACAATAATCCCAAAAAATGTATTGTTGTATGGGAGTTAAATAATGGCAGGGTTTTAAATTAGTTTTTTTGGAACTCTGACTTCAACTGCTTTTCCCCTCTCCACGATGGAGTGTAGGTGAAATTGAAAAGCAGACCAATGTTGTCCATGCTTCTGTTGCTGCTGGCAAAAACGGGAATCCACGCCTTTGCGCCCACAGCAAAAACCTGATTTATCACATAGACATCAATGCCGGGCTCAAGAGCAAAAGTAAAATGGCCGCTCTGACGATATTTTGTGTCGTGTGCCACATCGTTGTTTTGTGAATCATCCCAGTTTGAGTCAATATCTGACCATGTATTGTCTCCATCGTAAATTTTCCATTTGTATCTTGTAAAACTGTAGCCCCCGGCGATATCCAGATATGGCACAACTCTTTTTGCGGGGTATTGGAGTCTGACAAATGCACCCAGGTGTCCAAAAACTTTGTAACCATCGTACTTGTAATTTTCAGGAAGATCCGAGATAGAAGTAAACTCCTCTCTGTTGGTGGCAAAAGTTCCACCCGAGTTAAAGTTCACACCAAATCCCAGCCATCTTAAAGGTGCTGCACCTGCTTTAAGGTTGAACATTCCCCCAAGGTCAGGATCAAATGGCACGTTGCTGCCGTAGTCCGAGTCAACACGAGTCTCCTTCCATTTAAAATTAGGGAGGGCCAGGCCAAAACTTGCGGATACAAAAAATCCCATTGGTTCTTTTGTCGTGTCGGGATATTCAGACATGATTTTTTGACAGTAATTAGATGATTGGCATTTTGTGTCATGGCAATCTGTAAAGCCGTCACCATCGTTGTCAATTTTGTCCCTGCAAAGTTTGCCGGCTTCAACAGGTAAAGGTGCAGGTGCAACCGGCTCATTTTTAATTGTTGAACTGGACTGGACACAAACAGCGTAGATACTGCAATCCTGATCGTCGCAATCAACGTGACCGTCATTGTCGTTGTCAACTTTGTCACCGCACGCTTCAAGAGTAGATTCAGCAGAGGGGGCTGAAATAATCGGTTCACTCTTAACAGGATCATCAGAAGGGTCTGTCACTTCCTCACTCTGTTCAACCCCTGCGGGTTGAACGATTTTTTCAGGGCCTGATTTTGTTTCCTGTCCAAAAACTGTTGCGGAACACATTGCATACAGCAACGCAAAAAATGTTGTGTTTGTTATTTTTTTGTTCATTTAGATCTCCTTAATAAAAAATATTGTTGATTGAATAACTCTTTTTAAGTCTCTAAATGTGAAACACCGCCCAGAAGAAAAAGTGTTACTTTAAAAAACTTTTTTTAAAAATTACATATGAATGGAATTTCAAGAGAGGGAGATGATTATTTTTTTCGGATGTTCAGCTTCCCCCATTGGGGTTCAAACTGAAGTCCGGCCATAAAGCCAAGTGAAACCTGATGATTAATGTTTCCGTCTGAATATTTGTAAAAAGAGAGATTTTTGCTAAGAGCAATGTCATCTCTGACTTCAGAAACAAGGTAGTTTACAACAGGTCCCGCAAAAAATGAAAACTGGTTTCCAATCCGTGCACCGGCAACAAACCGTGTTTTTACAAGGAGATCTATTGATGGGGATTGAGTACCAAATTTATTGTCAAGAAGCCAATGACAGACACCGTCAAGCTCTAACCAGAATGGATGAAAATCAATGTGCCCGCCCAGACCGGCAAATGGAGTAGTCCAGTTTGTGTTTCCTCTAACCCGTGCGCTGAAACCTGTAATGCCGTAGGTGTACTTTCCTCCCATTTTCAGGCCGATGTTTACAAGTGCCGTGTCAGAAACCCACATTCCCGCTGAAAGTCTTCCGTTTCCTGCAAAATTTACCAGTCCGACCTGAGCCCCTTTAAGATCAGTTGCTGTAATATTGACAAGACCCACCTGGGCCCCTGTTGTTTTACGAGCGATGTTTATGAGTCCAATCTGAGCGCCTTCCTGCACAAAACCATTTACATTGGCAAGACCAAGCTGTGCCCCTTTCAGATTTCCCGAGTAATTTGCAAGTCCCATTTGCAGACCAATAGTATCCCCCGCCAGAACGTTTACAAGTCCCCCCTGTATGCCGTACATACCAGCTGCTGAATTTATTAAACCCAGCTGTACTCCCATCATTTCGTCCCGGTTTAAATTGAAAAGTCCCCCCTGTGCACCGTAGGTAGTGTGGGCTAAATTAATAAGTCCCCCCTGTGCGCCCCATGTGTTTTTTGTAACATTGTTAACAAGTCCTGCCTGAACACCAGACAGTTCACCTGCATGGTTGTACCCCGATGCTACCTGAGCGCCATAAACCCTGCCAGTGCGGATATTGGCTAAAAGTCCAGCCTCAATTCCGTCCAGGCGGCTGCCCACTCCAATAAAATTTATCGCAACTCTGTTGTAGCCTTTTCGGTTTCCATTTGTGCTGAGACCAGGTGTAAAACCTATGGCAAAAGTACGGGCAGCTGTTTCATGTTGCCCTGTGGTATCTTTTTTGACATCTCCTTTTGACGCGGTCTTGACAGCTTTCACCCCTTCAAGGGAAGTTGCTGTGATGCGGGTAGGCTCTTTTGCACTTACGTACACTTTTCCTTTTCTTATTTCACCTTCTGTCTCAAGTGATATTTCGTAGTGGCCGGGCGCGAGGCCAAGACGTACGGGCCGTCTTTGCGGCTTGTTAATTTCTGCAACCAGCCTCTTTTTATTGTCCCTGATAAAAATACGTCCTTCAAGTTCCGGAGCAAGC
>JAFGVO010000023.1 GCA_016937935.1 Deltaproteobacteria bacterium
CGCATAAAAACTGATTTATCTTGTCACATATCAATTAAAAATAAAACTGATTCTGTATTAAAATGAAATTATCCAGGAACTGAACCTTATCTTGATTTTAGCCTTTTTGTTACAATATCTTACCATGCAGGAAATTGAATCTACAGTTTAAAACGGGTCTATTTTTATACTGTATTTTTTTAATAGACCAGCTACTTCGGGTAATAAAAATCTTGCGCCTTTTAGTCTGTTTTTTTCCGGGTCTATTGTGTAGTTTATTGAACTTCTCAAGTCTGCTTTTTCAAGGTTGGTCTGATCAAATATTGCGCAAAAAAGATCACACTGTTTTAGTACTGCACTTTTCATTTGGGCTCCGGTAAAATCTGTATGGTGGAGTTGGGAGTTTTCAAAATTGATCTTATTAATTTTCATTCTGGTAAAGGTTGAATAGTTTAACTGGCAGTTTTTGAATGTGGCGTTAAAACCAAATTCGTTGCTATCTGGGAATTGAAGTCCAAGGATTTTGCAATTTTTAAATGTGATATCCTGAAATGAAGTTTGAACAATCTTTGCATTGCTAAATTCACAATCGATAAATTCAGTCTCAACAAATCTGATTTCACTAAGATCACTGTTTGAAAAATCACATCCAGAAAATAAACAAGATTCATATTCACCTTTAGTAAGCGGCATTATCTGATATTTTAAATTTTCAAATCGTTCATCATCTATATAGATTAAATCCATCTATTAATTTCCATTATTAAGAGTTATCTCTGTTATTTCGCACTCTGTTCCGAGGCGCATTGGCGGGCCCCAGTAACCGGTGCCCTGATTTACGTATATTTGCAGTTTTTTGTTGTGTCTGTACAGGCCCTTAAGATAGGGCTGCCTTATTGGCAACAGATAGTTGAACGGCCAAATCTGGCCTCCGTGGGTGTGTCCGCTTAACATTAAATCAACATTGAATTTTTCTGCTTCAAATACGGCCGCCGGCTGATGGGCTAATAAAATTACACTTTCATCATTTGATAATCCCGACAGAGCTTTATCAAAATCTGGAACAAATTTATCAGAGACTCTCTTTGCATCATGATCATTTACACCGGCCAGATAAAAGAAATCCTTGTTGTCACCGATTTTCACATTCTCATTTAATAAAACATTTATCCCTATAGTTTTTAAATGATTAACCCATTTTTCAACACCAAAATAGTACTCGTGATTGCCTGTTACAAAAAAAACTCCGTGTTTTGACTTTAGTTTTGTCAGTGACTCAACTTCACCGGCCAGCAAAGAGACCTCTCCATCAATGAGATCTCCAGTTATAACAACAAGATCAGGGTTTAACATGTTTACCTGCTCTACCACTTTATTTAACCATTTGCCAGCAATTGTCAGTCCCAGGTGAAGGTCTGTAAGCTGAACTATTTTAAATCCGTTTAAGGCTTCAGGGAAATTATTAATAGCTAAACTCTTTTTAATTACTGTCGGCTTGCGCATGCCATTGTAAACAGCGAATCCTCCTATTGGAAAAATTGTGGAGTAGGCAGTGACTGCTGCAATCTTTTTAAAAGCATCCCGCCTGTCTGGATTTTCAATGGCGTCTTTTGATACTTTTACCTTTTTGGATTTAAGTTTTGTAATTATCTTTAGAATCAGACTAATTAAGTCAGTTGCTGCAAAAAAGAAAAACAGCAGCATCATAAATCCAAGCCAGGTCATAGGAATAAAGCTGAAATACCTTATAAATACAGTTGAATCACTCTGTCTGGAAATCATCATTGATGCGGGTATTAAAACAGCAAGACAGGCAAGTATAACCGTGGCGACAATTTTTAATTTCTTGTTTGAAATTATACCATTTACAAGCTTTTGCCATAAATAAAAGTGAACAAGAGCAATAATTGAAATAAAGAAAAATAAAAAGATCAGCATTTTTAAAAGCATAATATTAACAGTCTGTTACAGGGTGTTTATGTGTGAGTTTAACTCAAACTTCTTTGGGCTCGATAGAGATTATTCCGAATCGTCTACTTCCGAATCATTATCTTCATCATCGTCGGAGTCAGGAGGAATAGAAGCTTTTTGAAGCATTCTGTACTCTTCTATAAGTTCCAATGCCCTTTCTTTATCATCCTCAAGTACTTTAAACACAATCGGATTAACAGAGGCCGGCATAATGTTGGACATAATTCCGGCGGTTCCTCTATTAACAACCTCAAATTCAATTTCACTGTCACCAAGAAATGCTGAAAGCAGATCGGCTTCGATAGGATCTCCAATTTTAACAAGGTCTACATAATGTCCATCTTCACTCATAATGGCCTCCTGTCAGTTTGTTTACAAAAACTCAATAACTTTTTTCAAGTTATATAATAAGTTTAATCGTCATTTGCACTCAAGGCTATAAAAAATTAACTTACTTGATAGATATTTTTGTTTATTTAGGTGTGCAGTTCAATTTTAAAGTCAATGAATCAGGCGGCCATACTTCATCTCTTGAATCCAATACTATCTCAGGACTGAGCATTCCCGCATTAAGAGCAAGATCTGCAAAACCGTTTTCCTGTCGTGTTGTACAGGTTGCCCAGTCACATACATCAGCATCTTCAAAGAGAAGAAAGTCAATTATTCCATAATTTACAGGAATAACACTGATGATTTCGAGGTTTGCAGTATTGTCTGTTACGCTGTCGGCATCAATATAAAGAAGTGCTTCTTTGCCAATAAATGGTTCACCTGTTGGTGATTCACAGCCGGTTGCACTATCTGAATCCAAATCATTTTCGCCAGTATAATCCGAGTAAACCCTTGTTGCAAAATCACCGGGAGTTAACGTTATCTCCTGACCGCATTCAATAGATAGATAATTATAATTGGGACTGTCACTGCACTTTCCTGTTGCAGATGAAAAATCCTCTTCACACTCATAAACTGAACAGATACCATTTTTCTGACAAAGTGCATTTACAGCAATACATTCTGTTCCTGTTCCAATGCTGTCCAATTGACAGGTAGCATTATCGCCAAAACAACTGTATTCAGTAGAACATGCTTCTCCAACAGCAAGAGGAGTATTATCACATTGAGGAGCACCCTCCCCGTCCAGGTTACAAATATCTTCGGTGCATGGATTGCTGTCAAAACAGTAATACTGGTTAGGAGAACCGTGAGTACAAACGCCACTTAGACATCTGTCATTGTTACCATTGCAAACATCCCCATCATCACAAAGTGTTGTATCAGGAAAAGGATTTGAATTACAGATGTATCCACCCGCCCCATCATCAAGACAAATCTTCATATCACAGGCGGTTGACAGAGCCTCGCATGGGTCCTCTCCTGTGCATGTTGATGTTGCTTCGTCACATTGAACATTATCAAAACATGAGGATGAATCAGGACATGCTGCAATAAAAATATCAAATTTACAGTGATTATCCGCTCCGCACTTATATGTCCCATTACAAAAATCATCATCAAGATCACAATCATCATCAACATTGCAACGGCAATCCATCACAACTGAATTTTCACTGCAGGTAAAAGAGTCATCTCCTGTTCCGTTACAATAATCAGTTACACCAACGCAATTTCCTTTTCCATCACATCTGTTGTTATCACCACATCCTTCAGGCTGACTTCCGCAAAGTTCATTACTCCCGGTAACTTCACATGTAAAAAGGTCTTTATTGCAAACCTCTCCGGTTGTACATGGAGTCTCACACTCACTGTCAGATGCACAGCAGGTACCACCACTGCAGCATCTCCCGTTATTACAATAACCTGACGAACATTGACTGTTTTGTGTGCAAAGAGATCCATCAACTAAAACGCATTGGCCATTGTCGCAAACTGAATTTTGTGTGCATGAATTATTGTCAATGCAGGTATCATAACAATCTTCTGCCGCAAAACCCGCTAAACAGGAGTAACTGTTTTTAAATTCAAACAGGGTTCCTGATTCCGCACATGTTTCAACATCCACGCAACTACCCTGTCCGTCACATCTGTTTTCTCCGGTGCATAAATCCCCTGTCACATCTTCATATCCGCAACCTGAAAAAGAAGCATAACATTTAAAATCTGTTCCGCACTGAACTGTGCTTTTACATGTATCATCACAGTCAGAAGATAAACTGCAGCACTCACCACCACTGCAGCAAAACCCGTCACCACAGTGATTTGAAATACAATCAGAGTCAGCTGTACAAATTTCTCCATCAGCCACAAGAATTTTACTGATACATTTTCCATCAACACAAGCCGCATCAGATGTACATGCATCTTTTTCGTTTAATGCTGTGCAACTTTCGTAACAAACTAAAACAGCATCATTATCCCCACAGACATACTGCTGCTTTGAATTATAATATCCACAATCAGAAACAGTAAGCTCCACACAACCTCCGTCCCCGTCACACACTGAACCATTGGTGCAAAGCGACCCTGTAATATCTTCATCACCACATTGAAAATTTTCACTAGTATACTTACACCCAGATGTAATACAAACTGCCGTTGAACAGAGGTCATTTTTGCAATCAAGTGCATTGCTGCAACACTCACCATCACTGCAGCAGAATCCGTTTTCACAGTGAAGAGACACGCAGTCACAATCGCTTTGACACAATTCACCATCAGCTACTGTTCCTTGAGATGTACAGGAAGGAGCAGTTTCTGAATCGGAATTAGAATCAGATTCTGAATCACCAGTGTGGGTATCAGATGAAATATCACTATCCTTGTCAGTATCACTATCTGTTTCTTTATTGATACCAAATGGATCATCTACGCACTTATAATTTATACATATCAATCCATCATCGCAGTCAGCTGTTTTTTTACATGTTTCATCTGATGAAGAGGAGGTGTTTGATGAGCACCCGGGAATTATATTGATGAGCAAAAAACCTGTATAAAACATAATATTTTTAATATTAAACATTTATAATCTCCTTAAATATCTCACGGTTTTTTTAAAAACATAGTATTTGTTCTATTACAGTGGGTTTCACAATTTACTCTCTCCTCAGCAGTTAAACTGGCAGGATATGTCCAGCCGATACCCATATTTACAAATTGATCACATGTTGAATCTGAAGGACAACTCTGGGGCGTAGGAATTGTACCGTCACCATTATGACCTCCGGTACAGTTGTTAAAATGCCCGTCATGACACTCAATAAATCCCTGCAGTCGACACTCTTTACTTCCTGCTGCATCTTTATAAAGAAGATCATAATAAAATCTGAATGGAAAACAATATGAGTAAAGTCCGCCCGACTTATAGCATTCACTGTTTCCATCCTTAACACCACTGCTTCTTACTTTTATTCCATAATAAGGACCGCCCCCGTGAGGAGGAGTACCTTGCTGAAACCAGTTTCCATCATTGTCGTTAACGAGAATACAGCCATCAGGGTAGAAATAGAGATCTCCAATATTTGGATTACCCTGAGTTATATCAACTTCAATATTATTGACACTCGCGGATGGATCACATGGAACAGTTGGTGATACTCCAGGCACAAAATCCGTATCAGTATCAAGTGGCTCCGGTACAGGATCATAATAGAGGGAAACATTGTATGGATAACCACCTGATACACCGGCATTGCCTGGATCATATTTTCCATCAACAAGAAGATAATATGGTGATACACCGCGGCTCATAACTGGTGTCGGCACAATCTCTGACTCTTCTCCATTACAGTTACCACCATCATCATTATATGCAACTCGTTCTCCAAAACAGTTAAATAGAGCCAGTGTGGGATCGGCACCCTTTGAAAGATCGGCAGTACCGCCATAGTCACACAAACTCACATTTATATCCACTCCATCAGTTATTGGCCCCAGTTCCCACAGAGCGTCATTTCCAGCAAACAGGTAACTGTTATCTGTGGGTTCACCTGTATAAGCATTTGAAGTTGTTCTTGTATCACCTTCGAGAAGAGCAGCATTGGCCATACTGCCGTCATTTCCAACCTGAGTATTAGGGGTCATATCAGGAAAGTCTTTTCCATTAATGGGAATATCCATCATGGAAGACAGCAAACCTGCAATATTGGTTGTTATTTTAAAATTTGACCCAGTAGTGTGCCTCTCTGCGTGAAAAATATCCATTGTATAGCTGCTTCCTTCAACAAGACCAAGAGTGTCCATGTCTACAGACCCGTACCGCGGGGGATGAAGCCCTCCAAGATCAATAACCAGATTATCGTCGACAAAGACCCACAAATCATCATCACCCCTAAATGAAAAAACCTGCCCGGCTTCATAAGTAAACAGAGTATGAATCTCAGTTGTGAAATGAAAATTCTGCAAATCACCGTTTACATCCTTAGTATTCTCTATTCCAAATCCGTCAGCATCTGTAAGTGGAAAAAACAGAGTGGAATCATAAATAAACTCATCAGGATTTGTTAACGATCTTGTTAAAGCAATCTCAATGGGCTTTTCATAATTTGTTCCTTCAACAGTATTGTACCATTCATCAAAATAGCTCTCCCCTGTTAACTGACATCCATATGTTGTGCTGCATCCGTCTGATGCAAAAACCGGTTTCCCGTCACTTCCAAGAGTTGCCTGAACAAGTCCTGTTGTTTCCGCACTTCCTGAATAGCTTTCAAAATCAGAATGAGATTTTGAAAAATCTCTTATTACTGCCTGAATACTTGTATTGGTAGAACTATTTACAGCACTGTTTATTCTGTTATGAATAACTCCGCTGTACCAGGTGGATGGATGAGGACACTGTTCAAGTTTTTCAACAGATATATAAAAACCTCCATCGGAGATAACGCTTTGACTGTCAACAAAAAGATAAACTGTTTGCACAGCACTGTCAGTTGGCTCTTCTCTTATAATTGCTGAAGATAGATATTGACTATAAGCAGTATCATTAAATGAGCAGTCAAAAGGAGAGTCGCAATTATTCTCTCTTAAAGTTCCGTCTTCATTTTCAACACACCCCGCAGAGTTAACTATTGAACCTGAAGGACACGGATTTTTTGATGTATAAACGACTGAGTCAAATTCAGATTCCACTTTTACAACATACTGCCTTGAACAGGTTGTTCCTCCGGTAGAAGTTTTATTGATTTCAATATAGTTTAAATTAGTATTGTTTGTATCAAAAAATACCCGCACTGTATGCTGACCAATATTTAATGTTCCAAGGGTGACATCTCTATCTTCAAAAGCCTGCCACCCGTTATTTGGTGCAACAACCTGCCCCACATTAACTCCATCAATTTCAATATGCGTCTTACGATTTGAACTGGCGCTGGCAACTCTGAGTGTGACAGAATATTCTGCAACTTCACTGATTAATATATTATATTCGACCCACTCATCTTTTTCAACCCAGCCAATATTACAGGTCCCTCCATTGTCACTGGTGTTTTCCATATCTACATTTGAATTAATAGATGATGTACATTTTCCACCTGAATTGCCGCTGCTTTTATCATACGCATTTGTAAAATCCTGTGCCTGAATTCTTCCGGGAACAATAAAAATATTACTACAGGTACTGTTGTCTGCATAAACACACTCACCGGAAACAGTATTACAGCTATCGTCAGTACAGGTGCTTCCATCATTACAGTCATCATTTTTTGAGCAGTTCCTTGAACAATCCGATGATGGCTCGTAGGTGAATTTATAAACCGCATCACTACCATTTCTGCCCATATATTTTCCATTAATAACACAGGAAAGATTTGATGATTCATAACTGTTACCTGCGCAGGCGGTACTTCCCAAAACACCGAAAAGTCCAAAGTTATCTTCAGTAAAAGCTGCAAGTTCAAGAGCATTTTCACAACTGTCATTAACTGCGTTTCCCACAGAACATACTCCTTCATCATAACCTGCAGAATTTAAAACTGTATTTGAATGGGGTATTGAACTGCAGGCGGGCAAACAGTTTGGAGCCCCTGAAGCAGACACGCAAGAAGTACCCGACAATGAAGGCTCAGCAATATTTGCACACCCGGAAATATCACTTATGCATTGCATCATATTACACTCTGAAGCAGTTCCGCTACAGCTTGCACTTATTGAATTACATGTTCCGCTGCCATCACATTTACCAAGAGTGCAGTTATCAAAATCCCCATCGTCACAAACACTATTTGCAAAAATTGTTGAAATTTCACATGAGCCTGTCACTCCGTTGCATGAATATGAATTACAGTCATCATTTAATACAGTGCAGTTTTTATATGTTCCTTCGCATGAACCTGTTGCTGTACAAATGTCATTTTCTGTGCAGAGAAGGTTGTCATCACAGGTATCTCCTAAACTGTCTGCCACTACGCTCCAGTTTCCTGTTGCACTGTCACACTCCGGAGATGTACAGGTATCATTGTCAGCAAAAGGAGGTGAAAGATTATAATCTTCACAGGTTGCAATTCCATTAAAATCAACATCTTCACACTCGGCTGCCGTACACTTATCTGAAGTATTGGACTGACTGCAATATTGACCAATACCCATTGATACAGATTCACAATTATCTTTTGAACCATCTTCATCACATTCATAAATATTGCACTCATCATCAAACATGGTGCAAACAGTAACTTTATGTATTGGAATTACCGGTGATGAAAGTGTACAAGTCCAATAATCACATGGACTATCAGAAGGCTTGACATCAGTATCTGTTGGAACCTCCAGGGGGACATTACATGCATAAAGCTTATTATCACCATCTGTATCCAAAGGATCTTCTCTGCAATCTTCGGTGCATGTATTAGGCACAGAAACACCATTTTTATCGATATATGAATCAGCCTGGCACCTTTGTCCAAGGGGAATGCAGAGCCCTCCAGAGTCACATTTATCAACTGTGCAGCTCAAGCCGTCAATATCGCATTCAACTCCTTCTGTTACTGTGTTGTAACAAAGTTTAGATCCGACATTTCCTTTACACTCATCTTTTGTACATGAATTACCATCATCACAATCCGCGTCATCGGTGCAGTTTACAGTGCTGCTGCCACCTTCACAGGCATATTTTGTAAAAAAACCATAATTACTATCGTGGGGATATGATCCTTCACAGCAGTAAAGTTCGTTGGCCTCAGCCATCTCCTTAGGAGTCATCCCGGTCTGTTCACTCGTCCACCATGAACACCCTCCCCAGCAGTTACATACAAAATATCCATTACAAAATGAGGGGCCGCAAACTCCGGTTTTAAGATAACAGATACCACCCCCAAAACCGTCATCATCTCGACAATCCTGATCAGATGCACATGTGCATCGTCCTGCAAATCCACCACCGTCAAGAGTTGCATCACAAGTTTGACCGTCAGCGCAGTCTGAATTTTTGTCACATCCGATACGACCTGCATCTAATTCAATATCTTTTTCCCAGCACTCAAAAATATGCCCCGGAGATTCACAGCACTCATCAACTGAAGCTCCAGCCGCTCTGCTTTCTGCAAACTCATTAAAAAAGAGAGCCTGGCTATTAAGATCATCACTTGCGTTGTCATCAGTTTTAATCTCGCCTTCAGAAGCAGTATAAACAGGTACTGATGGTTCGTTCTCACAAGCAGCTGATATAAAAAAAACTGACAAAAAAAGTGTTTTAAAAAATATATTTAAATATCCCATACAAACCTTCCTGAATTTGCATTTTCACTAAACAAAACTTCAAAAAAAGCATCTTTAGTCATTATCGGCTGACAGAGGAAAAACTTTAGAAATCAGAAATAAAGATATTGCGTGAGCTATTTTTAATAAGCGTGAGGCATTTTCAACAGATGAAACAACTTAATATTGTTTGGATTTGAAAATTTAAAAATATTTTCAAACTTTTTTTTAAATTTTAATTAAAATCATGGAGGTCATTATGCAGAAACTTGTAATTACTACTTTAAGCATTCTAATGGTTTATACCTTGCCGGGATGTTCAGATGATTTATCGGACACAGAGTCTGATTCCATTATCAATGGAACTGATTCCACTGCAGATACAAGTCTTGATACAATTATTAACTCAACTGATAGTGATAATATATATACATCAACCGATACTCTGGATTTTGATTCAACATCTGATTCAACAGATGTTAAAATTGGTGATGGTGGATATATTGAATCCTTTCCATGGAAGGGTTATGCATGGACAGGTGTTGCGGCAAATACAGGAAGCTCAATATCACCTGATAATTTTGAATCTCTTTCAGCGGGTGATCCACTTTGCGTAGAAGGGGTAGCCGGGGCAACAGAAAAGTATAGTGGCCTTGGAATGCTTGGAATAAATATCGGACAGGAAAAAGATGGTGTTGACCCCCCAAATGTACCCGTAGAATTAACAGGCGAAGGTGTTATGGTTAATATTACAAATACTGAAGGCTCAGATCTCAGGGTACAGATTCAAAATGGAACAATGCGATGGTGCGCCAAGGTAACTAAAGATGGCGAGGTAGAGATTCCCTGGTCATCTTTTAATACTAAATGCTGGGATAACAGTGGGGATTATTACGATGGAAAAACTCTGATTGAAGCTATTATGATTCTTGTTCCCGGCGATAATCTGGTTGATATTGATTTTAATTTCTGCCTTAACGCAATTGCCCCTTACGGGGATACACTTCCACCGGATTCCATAACATTAAAAGGTTCCGGCATTTTATCAGGTACAGAGGCTGTTGACTCCGTTATGAGAAATGACGATTATTATGCTGTTCAAAGCAATGTGTGGGGTGCAAATGCAAATCAGACAATCAGTTATCTTGGAAACACATTTGAAGTAATATCTCAAGACGGTGATAACAGCGCGTTGGGAGCTCCTGTTTCATATCCGTCATCATTTATCGGTTCAAGTTATGGACGTGATCCTCAAGAGGATAATCTTCCAATTGCTGTTAAAAATATTGCCAGCGTTGAAACTTCATGGACATGGGACGATACAGGAGTAACAGGAAGTTATAACGCATCATACGATGTCTGGTTCTCAGATACATCCGCCGGTGACTATGGCGGCCCTTCAGGTGGATTTTTAATGGTCTGGTTATATGATCCTCCATTAAAACGTCCTAGCAGTCTGTCGGGCTTAGAATTTTCTGTTATTTTATTTTGGAGATATCAAATTAAATCATAATGGTGTAAGGAGTATGTGA
>JAFGVO010000183.1 GCA_016937935.1 Deltaproteobacteria bacterium
ACCTGGACTACTTCTCATTTGACGACACCCACCCTTCAATTCTTGGTTCACAATTAATTGGCGAAGCAATTGCCGACACAATAGAATCAGCACAATCAAACTAATTATTAACAATTTCAGAAAATAAAATTATGAAAAATATTTTGAAGAAAAAAAAAATAATAATCCTCATCTTGTTTGCAGCTATATTTACAGTGACAATATACAGACTGCTTTTTCCAGGAACATCATTTTTAATCAATTATATAGAGGCCGATAATCATCAGTCCGAGTATACAATTGATGATTTTAATATAAAAACCAGCGGCAGAGTCATTCCCGCAAAAATGTACACACCTGTAAAAGATTATAAACGCACAATTGTTCTTGTTCACGGTGTTCACTCCGATGGATACAAAGAGGAGCGACTGGTTCATTTTGCGTCAGTGCTTACAAGACAGGGATTCAGGGTTTTTACCCCGGACATTGAAGACCTCCGAGATTACAACATAGTTGTCAGGGCAGTTGATGATATTGAAAAAGCAACTTTATGGCTGTTAAATGACTCAGGCAAAATAAAGGGAGATGAAAAAATTGGCCTCTGGGGGATAAGTTTTGCAGGAGGGCTCTGTCTACATCTTGCAGCATCACAACAGTTTAAAAAACGCATTTCAAGCACTTTTTCATTTGGAGGTCACGGCAATCTTGATTCAACTATTGATTACCTTATAACCGGACAGACAGAGGGCAGATATATGGCGCCCCATGTATACGGCCAGGCAGTACTTGTAAGGCGATTTGCTGATAAGCTTGTACCATTGCAAGATGTTCAGCCTTTAAAGGATACTATTCTCAACTACCTTCAGGGCAATTATAAACTTGCCCGCAAAATGAGCGAAACATTACCCGATAATTCGAGACTTTATACAAAGCTGATTTTTGAAAGAGATGTTAAAGAGCTTGGAAAATTATTAAAAAAATACAAAGGCAATACAAATACAGACAAAGCATTGTCAGCAGTAAAAGGAGACCCTCCTCCATGCAAAGTCTTTTTGCTCCATGGCAGTAAAGACAATGTAATCCCCCCGGGTGAACTAAATTTAATTGCCACCTGGGCAGATAAAGGAGGTCACAATGTAAGATCTCTAATTTCTCCTTTAATTAATCATGTTGAACTGGAAGAAAAGCCAGGTGCAAAACAGCTGTTTGATTATTACAACATAATAAGATTCTGGACAGAACTCCTTCGAAACGCCTGATCTATGAATAGCTTTAGAATATATTTATCATCTGCTGTTTTAATTTTATCTTTTATCACGGTAGCCAGCGGCTGCAGCAAAAATATCATATCTAAAAAGACAGAGACATCTGGACAACCAGATACATCTCCATTTTCTGTAATGACTTTTAATGTGAGACATCCTGACATTGACGATGATAAAGCGGGAAACGGATGGATGTTGAGACGTGATAAAATCAATTTAGTAATAGACGAGTACCAGCCTGACATTTTGGGAGTTCAGGAGCTTTCAGAAAAAGATAAAACCTCCCTTGTATGGTTCAGGAAGACCCGCTCTGATTGTGAAAACTGTAAAATTTCATATTTAACAATAAATGGAATCGGTGAAGAACCTAACGATATATTTGTCAATCCCAGCCGTTTTACAATTAAAAACAGTGGAGATAAGAATATGAGTTTTTACCTGCCTCCATATTCAAAAAATCCATGCAAAACAGCATTACCCGCAGATGTTATATCAACAAAAGATTACAGCGCAACTTTTGCTGTTTTAACAGACAACTATTCAAAGAAACAATTGGCAATTATTAATACTCACCTCCACTGGGGAGAAAGAGACAATTCTGATTTTCAAATTAGAAATGCCCAGCTGGAATGTATAAAAAATCAGCTTAATAATACTGCACCTAATATTCCGGCGATTATTATGGGAGACTTTAATACTACTTCCAGCAGCAGAGAATTTAATAACTTTATTAAAAGTATGAACCTTGAAAACCCTGGAATGGAAAAAGACTACGATGAAAATGGGACATGGAACGATTTCTGCGAAACCTGCACGCCTGTCAGAAGAATTGATCACTTAGTCTCAAAACAACTTACACCTGCAGGGATTTTAAAAGTTATCAGCAAAAAATATGACAACAAATGGCCATCGGATCATTGTCCGGTATTTGGGAGTTTTTATTTATGATTGTAATTGGTATTGACGAAAACGGGCTTGGGCCTGCGTTGGGGCCTATGGTTGTTACAGGGGCGGCTTTTAAGATTGCCGGGGATGTTTATAACTCTGATGATTTGTGGAAAATAATTTCGGATACTCTGCCTGCTGATGATTCTAAAAAGATCTTTTCACGGAACTCTCCTGCAAAGGGTGAAGGTGCAATTTTAAAATGGGCATCATTGTTTAATTTGAATCTTGAAAATACAGATAACTTTCTGGATTCAATAACTTTTGACATGCCTCTGCCCTGCCCTGACAGTAAAAAATTCATCTGCCGTCCAGAGACTCCAATGAATATTCCCATGTGGACGACAATTGAAAAGAGCACTCCCCATGAAAGAGATTTACAGAGTATTAAAGATTTAGATATCATGCCGTTAAAAGCTCTATCTGCCAATATCTGCCCCGGGCTGTTTAATAAAACTACAGAAGACGGAGTTAACAAGCTGAACCTTGATTTTAATCTGATGATTGAATTTATAAACTCCATTTATATGGAGTTTCCCGGGGAGAAAATCATTGCAATCTGCGGAAAGGTAGGAGGCACAAAAAATTATCTTAAATGGTTTGAGGCTCTAAATCTGTTTGATGTTGAAATTGTAAAAGAGATACAAAATGAGAGCATTTATAAAACTACATTTGGAACCATAAGCTTTATTAAAGATGCAGATGCAAGCCACATGCCTGTTGCTGTTGCCTCAATGCTCGGTAAATATGTCAGAGAAATTGAGATGATAAACATCAATAAAAGATTAAACAACACGGGCAAAGATGTAAGCGGATACAGAGATGTAAGAACAAAAGCATTTATCAGTGAAACAGCAGAGATACGTAAAAAATTAGAAATAGAAGAGAGATGCTTTTTAAGAACAAGCTAAGAGAAATCTTTAAGTTAAAACAAACAGAAATCCCCACATCCAGCCTAAAACACAGTTTTAATGATGTCACTAAGAGCTACACTGCCACCTATGTTTTGACTATCTCTTAATCCGTCGATACCCTTTTCATTGTAGCGACGGCACCAATCAAAAATTGTAGTACGACCTTTTCCCGTCATTTCGCAAATTATTTTTTTAGAATGATTGCTGTACATCATTAATCGCAGAGCATGAATGCGTGCTCTCACTTTGAGATTTTTTTCTCGTTTCCAAATCTCAATAAGCTCTTTTTCTGTGTGATGATATTTGAATTTAAAACGTTTCATAATGAGCTTATGATCTTCAAATTTTCAAAAGAAAAGCTTTTTATCAAAATAATTTATATGTTCGATCTTTTTTCAGGTGAATTCCTAATTATTTCAAATAAACCTCTTGCCATATTTCAGATTCTAGAATATAGAATAAATATGAATTTATTACCTCAAGATGTTGTTGTTTTAATTAAGCTCAAATTGCTTAATAATGATGCCTGGACATATAACAGCATTGCTTATGAATTAATGTTAAGTTCTTCTATGGTACATAGTGCTATAAAACGGTGCACTAACGCGGGATTGTTTGTTTTACAAAAACGTCGTCCTAACAATAGGGCATTGGAAGAGTACCTTATTCATGGAGTGAAATATTCATTTTCGCCAACGCTGGGAACAATTACTCGCGGTATACCAACGGCATTTGCTTCGCCTCTATTGAAAGAGGAGCTTTCTCATAATGACAGCCAGCCATATGTGTGGATGCATCCTGAGGGGTCTCAGTTAGGTATTTCAGTAGAACCGATGTACAAATCATTGCCTGCAGCTACGTTGAAAGACCCATTGTTATACAAAGCACTGTCTGCCCTTGATGGGATAAGAATAGGAGAAGCAAGAGAGAAAAAAATAGCAATAGAGAAACTATTATCATTCATCAAGAGCCCTTCATGAATGAAGATAGTAACGAAGTTCAGCGACTGCTGAAGCTGGCAAATCACCTGGGGGACCTCTGTGAAGAAATGGTATTTTTGGGCGGAGCAGTATTATGCTTACTTATTGATGACCCGAAACTTTCAACTTTTCGTCCCACAAAAGATATTGATTTTACGGCTGAAATTCAGAGCCTGATTCAATTTTATAATATGCAGGACAGATTGAAAAAACTCGGGTTTCAGGAAGTTTTTGAAGAAGACAGTATTATTTGCAGGTACAAAAAAGATGAATTCATTATAGATATTGTTCCAACAACTTCTATTTTGGGATTTACCAACATTTGGTATGCTGCCGCATTTCAACATTCAGATACTATGACAATTGATAACAAAAAACTTCGCGTTATTTCAGTCCCATATTTTTTAGCCAGCAAAATTGAAGCATTTAAAGGTAGAGGTCAAAATGATTATGCTGCAAGTCATGATATTGAAGATTTAATTGCCGTTTGTGACGGCAGAAAAGACATAATAGATTGCGTGGCTGATGCACCCTTTGATGTAAAAAACTATCTGGTTAATGAATTTAAATTATTGTTAAAAAATGATGATTTTACAGATGCATTACCTGGTCATCTTGCACCTGATCCCGGTAGCCAGGCAAGACATGGATTACTTGAGAAACGTCTCAACATGATAGCGTCCCTGACGTTCCATTAGTAATCATAGAAACAAGATGTTTTTAGGATCAGTTATCCAACTCTTGCTTCGAGGAGTTCTATAACTCTTTCAACGCCTACGAGTTTTGCAAAGCTTCCGAATCTAGGGCCCTGCTCCTGGCCGAGAACCACCTGATAAAACGCTTTAAAAATGCTTTTAGGATCTGCATCATTTGATTTAGCCACATCAAAGACAATACTCTGAAGCTCGCTCTGCTCCATTGTTTTAGCTTCATCACTCTTTAAGCGATTCTTTAGCTCTAAAAACAATCTGGTCTCATCGGGTGTTGCATCTCTAAACTCTTTTTTGGGAAGAATTCTGTCAATATAATAGGCTACACCTTTTTCAATCAGTGTTGAAAGAACATCCTGATACTGAATTATGTTTGGGTCGTATTTGGTTAAAAATGATGAGATTTTGTCGTAATCCGGCTTTTCCATACCAAGTGCGGAAACCAGATTATTGACCATAGTAAAATTTACAGTTGATTTATAAGTCGGAATGCCATCTCCCCTGTTATGAATATGCCATAGGGGGCTGTCGGGTTTTTTATCATCAGCAATTTCTGGATAGCGATTTAAATGGTCCAGATACTCATCCATTGTTTTGGGAATCATATCAACATAGAGCTTTTTAGCTGCTCTTGGATCTCTGAAAATAAAATATGAGAGGGATTCAACAGGGGCATAAGCCAGCCACTCATCCATTGAAACTCCGTTGCCGATAGATTTAGATATTTTCTCGCCGTTTTCATCAAGAAACATCTCATAAAAATATCCTGCAGGGGGACGGCTTCCCATTATCCTTACAATCTTGCTTGAAAGCTGAGC
The DNA here is from genome assembly GCA_016937935.1 of Deltaproteobacteria bacterium. Classification (GTDB taxonomy): domain Bacteria; phylum Myxococcota_A; class Polyangia; order JAAYKL01; family JAAYKL01; genus JAFGVO01. The sequence goes on from JAFGVO010000183.1 coordinate 5,612, forward strand.
AGAAGGAATAAGGTCTTTGCCATACATCTCATAATTGATTCCGTAACTGAACCACCTGAGAGCCCAGTCAACCTTCCAGCCCATTTTGGCGTTGCCGTTTAAAACTGTTGTCCGGCCACTGTGACCGCAGCCGTTAACCTCACCAA
>JAFGVO010000184.1 GCA_016937935.1 Deltaproteobacteria bacterium
GAAACAAAAATATTGGTATGGCAGCCAATATTGCAAAAGTTATCCTGAATGCTTTTTTTTGGGGGCTGTCAAAGAGAAGATATTTAATTTTAAATATTAACTTTATAAGCAATGAACCTAAATATTTTAAAAAATGAAAAATAGTAATGCTGTTTTTTTCAACGGCGTTTTTAGTTTTTAAAACAGTCTCTTTAGATGGAATAGGTATTTTAACAACAAGCTCTGTTCTCTTCTTTTTTTCTGCCTCAACAATTGGAGCAGATGGAGAAATATTTTGACTCTTTATCTCAATTTTTGAAAGCGCTTCAGCACTGTTTACAGCAATTGTGTCTTGTACCAGCTCTGATAATATTGCTTCTGCAGATTTCCCTTCTATTTTAACAGCACTGCTCTTTGTAAGTTTTGAAGATGAAACTTCATTTTTAATAAACTGTCCAAGATCATAAAGAGCATCTTTGTTTTTCTGGTCATCAGAAAATGATTTTAAAACTTTTCGCAGTTCTTCTGCGCTCTCATATCTATCCCCTGGCTGTTTTGAGATGGCTTTTTGAATAACCGGCCAGATTTCCATAGGAAAATCATTGCAGACAGTATCAGGAGATTGTGGCTCAGAAGTTAAAATATTTACAAGCAGTTCATTATAATTTTCACCTGCAAATGGAGTGCTTCCACTTAATAGCTGATATAAAATAACCCCTGTAGAATAAATGTCAGTTGTATAGTTCAGATCTTTTGACCCTCGTGCCTGCTCAGGTGACATATATGCAGGAGTTCCAAGGGTGGTACCCTCAACTGTTAGTTTGGTAGTATTTTTATCCTCAAATTTTGAAATTCCAAAATCAATCAGTTTTATTTCGGGTTCTTCTCCATTTTGAAGACTAATATAAATATTCTCAGGTTTAAGATCTCTGTGAACAATTCCTTTTTGATGAGCTGCGCCAATTGCCTGAAGTGCAAAATCCATAATGGCAACTGCCGTAGATAAATTGAGTCGCCCCTTTTTTTCGAGCACGGTATCAAGATCTATACCAACAAGATATTCCATTACCAGATATGGCTCACCTCCAGGAGAGACTCCCATATCCATAACGTCTATAATATTTCTGTGAGAGATTGATGCGGCGGCTCTTGCTTCTCTGAAAAATCTTTTAACAACTTCTTCATTTGAAATAAAAGAAGAGTGAAGAAATTTAACAGCAACCCTCTTGCCCATGGAAATATGCTCTCCATGATAGACAGCACCCATGCCCCCTTCACCAAGGAGATCTTTTATAAGGTATTTTTTATCTAAAATCTGACCAGTTAAGTTATCAGTCATAGGCGGGACTATACAAAACTTGAAGCTGTTTTAAAACAGTAAAAGCAATTACTAGTCACAGATCATCTTTTTAATTGATTCAAGAGCTTTTTCACCATCTTCAAGAAGTTCATTAAATATATCTTTTAAGGGCATAATTTCATCCATAAGCCCCACAGATTGCCCGGCCATAAGAGAACCGTTTGTTACATCTCCGTCAATAACCGCATTTTTCAGAGCTCCCATCCAGAAACGTTCAACTTCATGTTGTGCCTGATTTCGATTTATCTCTCCACTTTCAAGTTTTCTGATAAGATCCAGCTGAAGTTTTCCAAACACTGCTGTTCCGTCATTTTTTAAAGCTCTTACGGGAATAACCGGCAGACGGCTGTCAAACTGAGGTGTTGCAGTGGCATCTCTTGCTCTGGCTCTTATAAATTGCTCTTTAAAATTATAATGGGCAGTGCACTCCTCACTCATTACAAAGCGGGTTCCCATCTGCACACCCGCAGCACCCATAGTAAGCATATGAGCCATCATTTTTCCAGTTGCAATCCCGCCTGCCACAAAAATTGGAATAGTATCAATTTTAAAGAGAAGCTGCTGTAGTAATACTGTAAGGGAAACCGGGCCAATGTGACCTCCGGCTTCTGAACCTTCAAGAATTAAAGCATCAGCCCCCTGTGCGATTAGCTTAAGAGCAAGGGCCTCGGTTGGTGCAAAACAGATCACTTTAGAACCAATATCCTTAACTTTTTTGATCTCCGGAGCCCTTGGAAATGAACCGGCAAAAACAACAACTTCAGGTTTCATTTCACACACCATTGCCAGCTGATCTTTGTAATTGGGAGCAACGGTTATTAAATTTACACCAAAAGGATTCGTTGACATCTCTGTTGTCTTTATTATCTCATCCCTGAAAATCTCTACCGGAGCGTTACCTCCAGCAAGAAGACCGAATCCCCCTGCATCTCCAACAGCAGAAACCAGTTTGGCATCACTGACCCAGGTCATAGCACCGCACATGACAGGATATTTTGAACCAAGAAAGTCGGCCCCTTTTTTCATCAGTTTTTCAATATACATATATCTCCTTTTAACGCCCCCGAAAAATCAGAAAAGCCTTTAACATATGAATTTTAATTTGCACTTATAATTTTTAAAAAAAGAACATTTATTAAAGATGGATCAAATAGTATTTAGATATCAGTCAACACCAATTGTTGGGCAGCCTAAAACA
>JAFGVO010000185.1 GCA_016937935.1 Deltaproteobacteria bacterium
AAAAAATAAATGACTGTTTAAAGCTAAATTTGAGGCTAAATTTTAAATAAAACAAAATGTAGGGATAAAAACAGAGGTGAAATCAACTGATTAGCCTCCGTCCTGGATCGGTTTTGGATTTTCCATAAAGCCAATAATACAGATTGTAATACTGCGGACATAATTAAATGCTTATACCCAGGACATCTATAGTGTTACTTATAATTTATTTTTTGTGGTATGGAATTTTTTAAGAAAATACTATATCTGAGGCGATTACAGGCTTTTTTATTAAGTACGATTATTATTGCAAGAATGATGAAGTTGTATCTTGCCGAATCAAAGGTACCTGGAGATGGTAATGAAAAATGTTGAAATATTTAAATTAGCTGTTTTAAATGAACTCGAAAATCTTTTGTGTAGCAGGCAGATTAAAATTATTGTTCTAGATGAAACAGTCTCAACATCTACTTATCTTTTAGATCTCATTAAAGAAGAATATTGCGATAATGTTGCTGTTATTGCGTTTAGGCAATCAGGGGGAAGAGGGAGAAGTGGACGAATATGGCATTCTGATAATGCAAATAATCTATATATCTCAATTGCCGTAAATGTAAGTGGAGACCTTTCTGAAATATTCCCCATGGTTCCTCTTGCCGCAGGAGTTTCTATTGCAAAAGTTCTCACTGGTTTTGGATATAAACATCTCAAACTTAAGTGGCCCAATGATCTTCTTTTTAATGGTCGTAAAGTTGCAGGTATTCTTTGTGAGACTCCCGGATTAAAAAAAAATAGTGCAATTGGTGTAATTGGCATGGGAGTTAATTTTAGTGAAAACAGATTTCCGGATGATATTGCAGAGATTGCCGCAGAGCTTGCTGATATGAAAAATATACCTTTGCCTTCAAGAGAATCCGTAAGCGCCAGGTGGATAATTGAAGTTCTTTCTCATATTGAAAGCCTTGAGTCTGGCAATACAGAAAAGCTTGTTAATGAATGGAAATCTTTTGGTGAGCCCTTTGGACGCAAAGTTCAAACCGGTGGTGTTAAGGGCACAACAGTGGATCTTGCCAGGTCAGGAAGGTTAATTATTAAAACCGAAACTGGTGAGCAATTTGAAATTCCAGGTGGTATAGTTGAGTATATAGATTAACAACCGTTTTCCCCGCCGCCACCTCTTCATTTAAATCCGTATTCCATATTTCAGCCTCTTCCCATTCCTCTTCCCACTCCTCTTCCCGTTCCTCTCCCCATTCCTCTTCCCGCTCCTCTCCCCATTCCTCTTCCCGTTCTTCCGTCTGCTTCATTGGTAAAAGCTATTTGGTTTTCCTGTTTTGCTGATTGTTCGTCAGATGAGTTTGTATTAATGTTTTCCCAATTTGGATGACGCCTCCGTTCTGTTTCATTCATGTATCCGGGTTGTTCGTTTCCACTACAAAGCCCCATTCCTCTTCCTGTTCGTGGCCCGTATCCATTAGGTCCTTTTCTATCTCCTCGCATTTTAATTCTCCTTATGCTTATATTTTGTTGCTGATAATGATTATCATTATCTTTTTGAGTATAGTCTTGATTTGTTAGTTGTCAACCGGATATTAATAGAAACTCATAAAATTATGATTGCTTTATGATATTATGAGTTTTTTATGATTATTTAATAAATATGATTATTTAATAAAAAGGATAAGGAAGAAGTAAATGAAAAAATTAAAAATTGTAATTGCGTGTGACAGTGATGATATAATTAAGAGTAAAGGGCATTTTGGAGATGCTGATTTGTACCAGTTTTTTGATTTGACAATTGATGGTGCAATTTTGAATAAATCCATGCCTAAACTGGAAATTAATCAGGAAAAGCACATTAAAGGCGGGGATCCTTTAAAGGCTGGTGCAATGAAGAGTTTTTTGGCCGGAAATGATGTTTTGGTCGCGCGGCAGTTTGGACAGAATATGAAGCGCATGCTTGATGATTTTGTCTGCATTATAATCAGAAAAGATAGTGTTGATGAAGCACTTGAGATTTTAAAAAATAATTTTAATTCTATTTTAGAACATAAGAACAAGGAAACACGCAAACATCTATTACTGGGTTAGAGTTATATTGAAAATTAATCTATTAATATTTTAGCTTCAATTACTGTTGCATAGTTGTTTTTAAGAGCATTTTGGATTTCTGTTTTCATGGAGTTTCTGTCTGATACATCTGTGTAGTTAATTTTATATGCGGATGCTAATTCTTTAAATGAGATATTTGGTGTTGTTATAAAGGATTCCTGAATTTCTACATTTATTTGTTCAATTTTTCCCGCAGGTAGTTGTTCAAATATTCTTCCTCCGTAGTTGTTTAGTATAACAACAGCAAGGGGGGTGTTTAAAAGAGAAAGTAGAGCAAAGCCACCTGCATCATGAAATGCACTTACATCACCGATTGCAAGAATGACAGGGGCATTTAAGTACATGGCTGTTCCCGCTGCACCGCTTATAAGACCGTCTATTCCTGCCAGACCTCTTTGGTGAAAAACTTTTTTGGATTCCACATAATCACCATAAACAGAGATGTCTCGTATTGTCATACTGTTTGCGGTAATAAGAGCAGTTCCTTTAGTACATTGGGATAGTGTTCTCGCTGCATTTATATGTGTAAAGTTTGTATGTGATAGTTTTGTGTGAACATCTTTAACTATAGAGTCCAGCTTTTTAAATGTTTTTAAGGATCTGTTTTTGGGTTTTTTTAAGGTTTTAGCCTGTAAAATAAGTTCTTTTATATTCAAAGATACATCACCTATTATGATCATTGCGGCATTTCCATGTTCATCAATCCAGTTACTTTGAGTTATTATTACTCGTGGTATGGAAGGATTATCATATATGAATTGTCTATAACCGGAACTTATCAGGGGGCTGTTAATTTCGATGATTATTTGAGGTATGGGAATATTTTTGATTTGTTCTGATAAAAACAGAGCAGAACCGTTTGAAATAAAATTGCCTGAAAATTTTGCAGGTTTTGAGGCTCCGGTAAAGTCTGAAATAATAGTGTAATTTAACAAATCAGAAAGCTTTGAAAGCTGGTTGCCAAGTTTAAAACGGTCTTGATCATGGGGAAGCGGGCCAGAGATTATAAAACCGTTTTCACTGTTTTGTATAAGCTCAATCAGAGTGGCAATCTGTTTTTTTTCAGCCTTTATAACAGGGGTGCTAAAACCGGACGGAGGCCAATTGGACAAGGTCGCCGGGAGGGGGCTGCCCTGTACTAAAAAGTTATCTGAACCAATTGGGTGAAGTGGCTTTCTAATTCTTGTATTTACATGTACAGGGCCTTTGCATGGGTATAAAGATGTAAATACAGATTTTAATGCTATTGATTCTGCATATTGCTCGGAGCCTTTAAAAGGTTCGCCTAATTCTAAATATGCGTTCACATGTTCTCCAAAAAGTCTGTGCTGAAATGCTGTTTGAGAAGCTCCCCTTTCCTGTTCTTCCCAGGGTCTGTCAGCGGTCACAGCTATTAGTGGAATATGGGACTTTTTAGCTTCCATCAGCGCCGGAAGATAATGGGCTCCGGCAGTTCCGGATGTGCAGATTAAAACAGCGGGCTTCCCTGATGCTCTGCTTTGACCAAGGGCAAAAAAGGCGGCACTTCTTTCGTCAATTATTGTATGTGTTGGAACTTTGCTTCTTAATGCTGATAGTGTCAAAAGTGTAGATCTGGCTCCGGGGCTAATGACAAATGAGGTAATATCCCGGGATGCCAGCCCGGCGATAAAACTGGCGGCATGGTCCAAATGTAAATTAATTTTACTATTGTCATTCATTTTAATTCTCCAATGGCATTTAGCATTGTTTTAAGTTTTGTTTCAGTTTCAAGAAATTCATCTTCCGCATCAGAGCCTTTGACTATTCCGCATCCGGCAAATAGGGTGGCAAAGTTATTTTTAATAAGGGCGCTTCTGATTGCCACAACAAATTCACCTTCACCAAGGGAGTTGAACCAGCCAACAGGTCCCGCATACCATCCCCTTTCAAGGTCTTCATTTTCAATAAGCCAGTTTTGACTTTCATTTTTAGGTGTACCACACACTGCAGGAGTAGGATGTAAAAGAGATACAGCGTCTAAAATATGAATTGGATTTTTTGAAACACCCTGAACGACTGAGTGGAGGTGATAGATGTTTTTTAACGGTTTAACTTTTAAGGGCATATTGTCATTTACAGAGAAACCCATTTTTTCAAAGTTGGCAGTAATACTGTGCAGAACATATTCGAATTCACGCCTGTTTTTGTAACTGTTTAAAAGTGAATTTTGCGTCAAGTCGTTAATAGTGAGATTGTCTGATTTTGGATATGAGCCTGCAAGAGCATCAGAAGTAATAATTTTACCTTTATCTGAAACTGTCAGGAGATGCTCCGGAGTGGCCCCTGTAAAAATAAGGCTATTGATTGAAAAGGCAAATTTGACAGAATCTTTGTAATCTTTTTTTAGAGAACTAATAATTTCAGAAATTGAAAACGGTTTTTGTCCAGAAATCTCTTTTTGTCTGGCAACAACTGCCTTGTTAAAAATGCCATCATTAATAGCGTTAATTGCCTTTTTTAAGAGAAGTTTAAATTTATCATCATCTTTTTTGTCTGCATTTGGGTAAATTGTGTTTGAAACAGTAGCAGGGGAGCTGCTGCCTGATGGAATATTTTTTAAAATGGACTCCAGTCTATCTGCTTCAATAAAAAGAGAGGTATTATTTTTCAGTTCTTCTTTTGTTATGCACAAAGATATTGAAAGGCCATATGCTGCGGAGGCTATTTCCCATCGCGGAATAAAAAATCGTGAAGATTTAAAATTTTTCCATTTGCTATCAGCTGTATCATTTTTTTGGGGCGAGTCATAAAAAGATGCTCCACCGTAAAATTTTAAAGATGGAGGCTGGAGTGATTGTGAATTTGCAAAGGATGTTACATTTGTAAAAAATTGAGCAGAGCGTTCTTTAATTTCTTTAAATCTATTTTGGGATTCTGCTTCAAGCAGGTAAAAAGTTCCCCATGCTAAAACAGTGTTATTAGACTCATTTTCAGCAGGGATGTAAAGAAAGTAGTCGTCGTCGAGTTTATTTAAAACATGATCTAAAACAGTTTCTGCCTGTATTGGTTTTGCACTGTATGAAAATGTAACTCTGATAGATTCTGTGCATGTTAAAGCCGAGTTTTGAAGGCTGTTTTTTGCTGCAGACAATAAATCGGTCAAACTTTTATTATTTAAAAAAATTATTTCTTTATTCACAGAATAACAACTTTTTCATTTTAGTAAGTACTGTTCTTACAGACAAACATATTGCAGACACCAAATAAGAAATTTTTTACAAAAAGTACTGAAAATCCTGATGACTCAAGTTCTATTGTGAAATCAGAAGGTGAGGGGAAATTATCCATAGATTCCGGAAGATAAACATACTGATCTTTAGAAGATAGAAGTGCACCCAGTAATGGAATTATTTTTTTTGCATAAAATCCTGCAGCAAGTCCCATTAACCCTTTTTTAGGAATGTGAAGTTCAAGAATAACCATTTTTGCATCTTTTTTTAAAACTCTTTGCAATTCGTTTAATGCAATAGTTCTATTAGAAAAATTGCGTATTCCAAATGCAATAGTCACTCCATCAAAAATATTTTGCGAAAAGGGAAGATTTTCTCCAGTACATAAAACAGGGGTAATTGATTGCATGAAGGGGCCGTCTTTAATCTTTTTTACACCTTGAAGCAGCATGTTTTTTGATGGGTCACAGGCTGCAATTTTAACGTTTTCTGACTGTTTTGCAATTTGACCTGACTGCTTTGCAATTTCAATTGACACATCAAATGTACCGGCGGCCAGATCAAGTATCCTGCCACTTTTAATATTGAGACTTTCAACTGCAATGCGACGCCATCTTTTGTCCTGCCCCATTGATGTTAGAAAATTTAACAGATCATATCTTTTGGCAATTTTGTCAAACATTCTCCCGCTGCCGTCAATCTGTTGTTTTATTTCACCCATTCAGCCATAAAAGCCGATAATGGATTTAAGGTCAACTTTAAAGAGTCTTTAGAATAAAAAGTGATCTTTTTAGATTGATGAAGGTGTGGAGTCCAGGTGCAGTTTATCTGGAAAGTCTGTTCTTAGTCAATCGAGCATGCAGCCATGCGACTGTAGTTGATTGAACCAGAATATTGTGCGGTGTAATCACAGTAACTATCGGGTTCGCAGGCAGCTGGTTCAAGCCATGTATTGTCAGGTCCGCATATTTGAAGTTCACCCTCGAGTGTGCACATAGAGTCAGCAACGTGCCAGTAGTAATTTCCTTCATTACTGCCTGCGCACTCTACACAACCAAGAGGTTTAGAAAAGCGATTTACAATACAGGTTGTAGACTCGGCACAAAGAACAGGATCTTCCCAAAGGCCCATTTCTGAGCATACACGCTGGTTTAAATAGTCAACGCATTGTACTTCCCCGGAAACACATTCTGCCTGACACTGACTATTAACACATTCTCCAAAAGAGCATGGAACAGCATCTCCCCAGGTATTATCAGTCTGGCAGGTGATTAGTCCTTCAGGGGTACATTGAGTTTCACCCGCAATGCATTCACCGCAAACTACGGTGGCAGGGTATTCATTGTAATTATTTATGCATTGTTCGTCTGCTCCGCAGCTTTTGTACTCAGAACTCCATCTTCCATCAACACACTCTTTGTAGACATTCATGTAACTGTTGGAAAGGCACTGCTTCGCACCTGTTACGCACTCTTCATTAGAGCAGTAACCGGGTTTTACACCGTCAATAATGGTTGATAAATTGTTGCAATATCCCGGGCAGTCAGTAGCCGTTGCTGCAAGATTACCATCAGCATCGCATGCTAAAATTGTAGTATTCGACTGGCACACACCTTTAATGTCATAAGAATAATGATTCAGATATGCACATGCAGGATTCATGCAGACGGCAGTCATCCCTGATATTGAATAGTTAATATTACATGAATCATTAGGAGAATCACAGGTAACAGTTGCCCCCCATGTTCCATCTGCTTTACAAGTTGAAATGCCGTCGTTTCCATTTGCATCAGTTACGCAAGCAGAATCACCAGGTATGCATTCGGTATCCATTGTGCACATAGTATTAAATGAAGGGCCAATATCTTTTTTATCCAATGGTTCCATAGAATAAGGGTCGCATACTGTACCTTCAGGGCATGAATAATCAATAAATTTCATTGCAGAGAAAGGGGGCATTCCTTCGCAGGATTTGTAACCGTCTTTGGCATCGTTACATTCCATCTGTTCATCACCGGGGAAAGGAGATCTGGCCATGTATCCCATGTTCATAAGGGCTTCATAACCAATGCTCATGCATTCGGTTTTCTGACAGCTGGCAACCGCATTGTCAGGAATTGATAAAACAGGAAATGGTAGTTGTCCCTCAGCAATCATAAACATAAAAAGATCTTCACCAAAAGACTGAGCAGAACTCATATCCATTCCATAGCTGCAAAATTCACCGGAGGCGCAGGATTCTCCAACCCAGCTTTCACCATCCACACATTTTAAAATGGTCGATGGATTAAACGAAGACATATCAAACAGGGATAATGCATTTAAATCATCACAGCGAATAGCACCAACTTCGCATACACTGCCTCGGCATGCTCCATCAGTACATGTTGTGTTCTCGGGACAATCTGTCACAACGTATCCAGATCCGTTTGTGTTACATTTGAGTGCAACATCAGCGCTCATGCATGTTTTTTCATTTGGAGTACATATCCCTGAATCTGTATCAAGAAGACATTCCCCGTCTGTGCAGACTTCATTGGCAGCGCAGGCTGAAACCACCCACTGTGAACCGTCGTTGTCACATGTTTTACGGGCATTGTCTGTTGCGCAGACTTTTTCGCCGGGTGTGCAAAGTGTATCCCCTGTTTTTTTACAGGCTCCTTTTAGGCACTCTTCATCATCGGCACAGGTAAATGAAACCCATCCGTAACCGTCTGACGGGCAGACCCGGCCGATAGATTCGGTTAGACATTCAGCACTGTCGGCTTCGCAAGAACCGTCATTTGCAGAATTATTTGATGTGTCAACAGTGTTATCAGTTGTGTCAGTATCACTTATGGATCCTGTTTCAGTATCTTCACTACCTTTATTGCTGTCATTGTTACATGCGGCAACAAGCCAGAGACATGCCATTAAAGCCAGTCCATTTTTTAAAATTGTAGTTTTACTCATTGAAATTTTATCCCTTTCGTTAAAGCAGGTGCATTGTTGTTAATTAAATGCACCTGCAAATAGTTTACTGATTTAAATCAATAATAAATTAAAATGGTAATGCTCCATTTATTTGAAATTTTCAAGAGTAATAAAAAATATGTAAATATTTAAATTGTTTAAGAGAGGGTTTAAGATTTTACCAGTTCTGCATCAGTTTTCCCATGCCGTCGGTATCACTGTATCTGAACCACGCGGCAGCGGATTTTTTTACTGATGTAAAGGTCTCTTTGGGGTTGTATTCATCCAGAGGTCCAATCCATAAAACCCGATGTATTATTATCTCTCCATCAGCATTTGTTTTACTTGTCACACAGGCGGCAATCTGTCCCTTTGTTCCTTTTAAATCGAGGGGGGCATCAATACAGAGTGCGGGCCGTTTGTATTTTCCAATTTTTACTTCTTTAAACTCTTCTGATGGAGCACTGCCATATTTTTCCCTAAGAGATGTTGTGATGTATTTAACTGTCTGTCCCCTGAATTCCGCTTCCATTGTTTTATCGGCAGTTCCGTTTGGTACAAGTGACTTGACCATTATTGTTACGGGACCATCTTCAATTGTAACATCTCCTCCAAAAGTTCCGCATTCAACCTTTGCAGAAAGGGGTACATACAAAAACCAGTCCTTAAGATTTGAAACCACCATGTTTGTACCGTCTTCCTGATCCGTGACAGAGCATTTCTTCTGGTCATGAACAGGCTGGGTACGTTGAATTTCGGCCTGAACCGGTTCCTGAACGGGTTGCTCAATGACAGGTGGCGGAGGTGTCACGGTGGTGACAGGTGGTGGTGGAGGGGCTCCGCAAGCCTGTAAAAGTGAAAAAGCAAGAGCTGATAAAATGATGGATTTTCTCATAAACATACTATTGTCTCCTTGCGAATATTTTCCATATTATTGTTATTAATAGGATAAAAGTCAATTTGTGTATTGATTATCTTTATTAAAATTCATACAACTTTTGCGGGTTTTTATTGATTATTTGCAATAATTTCATTGATTCTGAACACCAGAAAAAACATAATGGCCCGATTTTCGGCTGGGATGCCGGATGATTTATTTTATTAACGGCTGGAGTCAATATGCCAAAGTGTAAAATTTGCAGTGAAAGTTTTGACAAAGATGAACTTAGTTCCATGTCAATAAAAGGTAAAAAAGTACAGCTCTGCGAGGAGTGTTTTGAAATTGCACAGGAAGAGGAAAATATTCTGGAAGAGAGTGAAGCTGTTGTGCAGAATATGATGGGGTTTAAGGGCAGACGCTAATTTAAAAATTTTTAAGCAGTTAAAACAATTAAGTATTGTTTAATCCTGGATAATTAGAAAAGGTCAATTGTGGCAGACGAAAAAAATCTTGAATTTTACAGAGATGAAATTCTCAATGTTGACAGGGAGATTATTGCTCTTATGCGAAAACGCAAGGAGCTTGTAAGAGAAATCGGTCTGTTTAAAAGCAGTCATGATCTTGAGCTTAGAGATTTTGTTCAGGAAAAACGAGTAATGGAAAATGCCATGAAGGCCGCTGATGAATTTAGAGTCTCAAGGCGTCCGGTTAAAGATATTGTGAGCAGGCTTATTGAGTACTCTCTGGCTGTCCAGGAAAAGTCACAGGTTAAGGCAAAGGGCAAAGGAAGCGGCAGGAAAGCTCTTGTAATTGGCGGCCTCGGCAAGATCGGTGTCTGGTTTTCACGCTTTCTGGAATCCCAGGGATTTGAAGTTTTTATTGCAGATACAGGTGTTGAAACCGAGAGTCGAATTTTAAAAAATAACTGGACTGCTTTTGATCACTCATTTGATGTGACTGTTGTGGCTGTTCCCCTTGGACACTCTGCAGGTGTTCTTTTAGAACTTGCAGAACACAAGATGGACGGACTCATCTTTGATGTTGCCTCTTTAAAAACTCCTGTTCAGGATGCCCTCTATCAATTAAGAGATGCCGGATGCAAGGTTACTTCTGTTCATCCCATGTTTGGTGCTGACACTGAAATGCTTGGGGGTAAACACGTTATTTTTATGGATGTGGGTAATTGCGAGGCCCTTAACGAAGCAAGGGATCTGTTTAGAGCCACAATGGCAACGTGTGTTGAAATGACTCTTGATGAACATGACAAGCTTGTAGCTTTTGTGCTCGGACTGTCACATCTTCTTAACATTGCTTTTTTTACAGCCCTTTCAAACAGTGGTGAGGAGATTAAAAGACTTCATGAAATTTCAAGCACAAGTTTTGATTCCCAGCTTGAAGTTGCACAGAAAATATCCGCTGAAAACCCTCACCTCTACTTTGAAATTCAGAGGCTTAACAGATACAGACATCTCTCCCAAAAATCTCTTACAAATGCATTAACAGAAATTATCCACACAATTGAGTCTAATAATGAGTCAAATTTTGTGCAATACATGACAAAGGGAAGAGAGTATCTTAAAACTCTTCCATATGTAAAAAAATCTGATAATAACTGAGTTTTGCTGCTAAATAAAAATTGCAGTCCTTAAGGAAAATTATGGAATTTGAATATTTAAAAGAGCTGGAGCCCCAAAAAAAGAATCTGATAAAAGGGCTGCAGAAAATTCAGGAGATTGAAGGATATGTGAGTAACGAAGCGCTCACGGCCTGCTCTCAATATTTTGGTTCTTCCCTTGCAGATGCTGAAGGTGTTGTCTCATTTTATTCTCAGTTCAGAAGAACAGCTCCTGGTAAATACAAGGTAAATATCTGTGACGGAACTGCCTGTCACATAAAAGGTTCAGGCTTGATAGAAGAGTGGATAGGTGAGGAAATCGGCATAAAATCAGGAGAAACAGACGGTGAGAGACTTTTTTCGTTAAACAGTGTCTCCTGTTTGGGGTGCTGTTCTCTTGCACCTGTTATTGCGGTAAATGGAGAGGTTTTTGCAAATATGGACAGAAAAAAGACAATCAGACTTTTGAAAAACTTAAAGAGGCAGGGATAATTCATGGGGATTAAAGAGATCAGAGTTGGGGTGAGTTCATGCGGTCTGGCTGCGGGAGCCCGGGTTGTTTTAGACAAGCTGAAATTAAAGGCATCCGTTCCGGTTAACGAATCGGGTTGTATCGGTCATTGCTATGTGGAGCCGCTTATTGAAGTTGTAACTGACACGGGTTCCCTCTTTTATGGAAGTGTAACAGACAGTGATGCTGATATTGAGAATATTTTAAGTTTAAATAGTGAAAAACAGATCACCCTTAACGGCAGAAGAACTTCAAGAATAACAGATAAAATTGGTAAATTTGTACCTGGTGACATTGATGCCTTTATTGAACTTGGCGGTTTTAAAGCTCTCGATCTGGCGGCAAAAATGGAGCGCAGTGCAATTATTGAAGAGGTTAAACTATCAGAGCTGAAAGGGCGCGGAGGGGGAGGTTTTCCAACGGGCCTGAAGTGGTCATTTTTTGCGGCACATGATGGAAAGAAGATTTTGGTGTGCAATGCGGACGAAGGTGATCCCGGAGCTTTTATGGACAGATCACTTATGGAGTCACTTCCATGTCAGCTTATCGAAGGAATGTTAATTGCCGCCTATGCAACAAAGGCAGAGACAATTTTTATCTATTGCCGGGCAGAATATCCCCTTGCAATTAAAAATCTGCAGACAGCCATAAAAAAAATCAACGAGAAAAAACTCAATATTGTTAATGGCCAACAGATTGATATTTCTATTAAAGAGGGTGCCGGAGCCTTTGTCTGCGGTGAAGAGACAGCTCTTATTCACTCCCTCGAAGGTAAACGTGGAATGCCGCGATTCAGGCCGCCTTTTCCCACTGATAAAGGGTATGATGATTATCCCACAATGATTAATAATGTGGAGACCTTTGCCAATATCCCTTTTATTATTGAGTATGGTGCAGATGAGTACAAATCTGTTGGTACACCGGGTGGGCGGGGAACAAAACTTTTTGCAATTGCAGGAGATGTTCCACGGCCAGGGCTTATTGAAGTTCCGATGGGTATCACATTAAAAGAGATTATTTACGACATCGGCGGTGCAGAAGAGGGCAGTGTAAAAGCTGTTCAGACCGGCGGGCCTTCTGGAGGTTGTATTCCCGAAGGGTATTTTGACACTCCGGTTGATTATGACTCCTTAAGAAAACTCGGGGCTATTATGGGCTCAGGCGGTCTTATTGTAATTGGTAAACAGAGATGCATGGTTGAGACATCAAGATACTTTCTCGATTTTACTCACCGGGAGTCCTGTGGTAAATGCACTTTTTGCAGAGTTGGAACAAAAAGAATGTTTGATGTTTTAACCTCCATTACAAAAGGCACTGGCACACTCCATGACCTTGAGTTTTTAAAGAACATGGGAAAAAAGGTTCAGGATGGGTCACTTTGCGGTCTTGGTAAAACAGCGCCAAATCCTGTTCTTTCATCTCTAAGATATTTTGAAGATGAATTTATTGAGCACGTGAGTCACAACAGGTGCAGGACCCTTGAGTGTTCATCTCTTGTAGACATTGTAACTGATCATGAAAAATGCACCAGTTGCGGCAGATGTGTGAAAACCTGTCCTGCAGGCTGTATCAGCGATTCTTTTGTTGCGGATAACAGCATATGTACAAGGTGCAACAGCTGTATCGAAGTGTGCAGGGACAATGCCATAAGCAGAGCGTTTAAAGGTGAGGGGTTTTACAGTAATAGCGGGGAGGAGGTAAAAAATGACAACCAATAACAGTGTTGTAAAATTTACAATTGACGGAAAAGAGTTCACCGCTATTAACGGCGAAACAATTCTTGCAGTGGCTCAAAAATCCGGAATAAATATCCCGACACTTTGTCATAATAATAAAATTTCACACACAACATCATGCTTTGTCTGTGTTGTAAAAGATGAGAAAAACAGCAGGTTTATTCCCTCTTGCGCATCTCTTCCGGCAGAGGGTGGGGAGTACCATTCACAGTCTAAAGAGGTTACAGATATGCGCAGGAGCGCTCTTGAATTGCTGCTCTCAGAGCACTCGGGAGATTGTGAAGCACCCTGTACCATAGCCTGTCCCGCCCATGCAAATGTTGAAGAGTATGTTAGAGAGGGGCAAAAAGGTAACTTTTTAGAATCCCTGAAAATAATTAAAGAGCGAATCCCTCTTCCAATGTCCATAGGAAGGGTCTGCCCCAGGTTTTGCGAAAAGGACTGTCGTCGAAATATTTATGACGAACCCGTTGCTATCAATGAATTTAAAAGGCTGGCAGCGGATCTTGAATATGAAAACTACATTGAAGAGTGCAAATCTTTAAACGGAAAAAAAGTGGCAATTATCGGAGCCGGTCCCGCAGGTTTAAGTGCTGCTTACTATCTCAGGCGTGAAGGTGTGGCATCTTCTGTTTTTGAAATGAACAGTGAACCGGGGGGAATGCTTCGTTATGGAATTCCTGAATTCAGGCTTCCAAAGGCTTTTGTAAAAAAAGAGGTGGAGCATTTTAAAAAGCTTGGTTCAATTGAATTTTTTACAGAAAAAAAACTTGGACGGGATATTTTTATTGAGTCCTTAAAAAAAGAGTACGACGCTGTTGGGATAACAATAGGTTCTCAAAAAGGTTCACCTTTACGATGCGAAGGTGAAGAGCTTGCAGAGGTTGGTGTTGACTGGCTTCACGAGATTTCAGAGAATAACTTTACAGGTAAAAATCCCGGCACGACAATTGTAATTGGCGGTGGAAACACTGCCATGGATTGTGTGCGAACTGCAGTAAGACTTGGTTCGAAAGATGTTGGCTGTTATTACAGACGTACAGAAAATGAGATGCCCGCAGAGCAAATCGAAATAAATGAGGCAAAAGAAGAGGGGGTTGATTTTGTATTTTTAAACGCTCCTTTAAAGATAGAAAAAGTTGAAGACAAACTTCATGTTACCTTTATTAAAATGGAGCTTGGAGAAAAAGATGCATCAGGACGGAGGCGTCCGGTTGTTATTGAAGGTTCTGAATTTACTAAAATTGCAGATACTGTAATTGCCGCTGTTGGTCAAAAAACTGTTATTCATGAATCTCTTGTTCCTGACAGATTTGGAAATGTTGAAGTTAATGAAAACACTCTTAATGTAAAAGAGAACATATTTGCCGCAGGGGACTGTGTTACCGGGCCCGCATCTGTTGTTGAAGCTGTTGCTGCGGGTAGAAAAATGGCACTCTCGATAATTGATCAGTTCGAAAATAGAGAACATATTGAAAAGCCTCTGTTTAATGTTTCAAGAGGGTACTGGAAATCCATGTCAAAAGATGATGTGGTACTTATTAAAAATTTAAATGAAAGTAAAAGACTCTCTTTAAAACACTGCTCTATTGATGATCGAAAACAGACATTTAATGAGATAACCATAACTGCACCAAAAGGAGTTGTTAAAAAAGAGGGTGAGCGTTGTCTTGAGTGTTCGTGCACAGCAAAACATAACTGCACTCTTAAAAGCAGCAGTGAACTCCTCGGTGCAGATATTGATGCCGTCTCAGGAACAAAACATATTTTCAAGGCGGATATTCGTCATCCGGTAATAATTCATGACCCTTCAAAATGTATTAAATGCGGAATATGTGTAAAAATTTGTGACGAGGTTATCGGATTGTCTCTTCTTGGTTACAAAAACAGAGGTTTTGACTCTTTTATCGCTCCGGCCCTATTCAATCCGCTACCTGATACCTGCGGCGAGTGCATGGCCTGTGTTGATGAATGTCCAGTAGGGGCTTTGGATAGAAAACATAAATAGACTATTAATAGATTGTTACTTTGGAAGAATACCCGAAATATGGGTTGACTGACTCATGATGCTGCTCTGCTTTTGCTGCGGCCCGGGCCTCTAAACGAACCTGCACTGCCACCTCGGCTGCTGTTACTGCTTCCGCCATTGCTTCCGCCGCCATTACTTCCGCCATTACTTCCTCTGGGGCCGCCTCTCGAACCACTGCCGCTTCTGCCTCCCGATCTTCCGAAACCACCTGATCTTTTTTTGTGGAAGTCGACAAAAGTTTCTTCGTGAATATCTTCAGGATTCTGATCAAATCCTTTAATGAATTTTACAGGTATTTTAGTTCCGAGGAGTTTTTCAATTGGAAAAAGAAGTTTCTGTTCATCTGCGCTTACAAGAGAGATTGCTATTCCGCTTTTACCCGCTCTTCCTGTTCTGCCGATTCTGTGAATGTAATCCTCTGCAACGTTTGGCAGATCAAAATTCACAACACAGGGAAGCTGATCGATATCAATGCCTCGTGCGGCAATATCTGTAGCCACAAGAATATTTATTTTATCCTGTTTAAACTCTGCAAGTGCCTTTGTTCGTGCTGTCTGGCTCTTATTGCCATGAATTGCAGCAGCAGAAATATTGTTTCTTTCGAGACTTGTAACAAGTCTGTTTGCCCCGTGTTTTGTGCGGGTAAAAACAAGAGCTTTGTTCCAGTCCCCATCTTCAATAAGTTTGGCGAGTAGAGAGCTTTTTGATTTTAAAGACACAGGGTGAACCACAAGGTCAACATCCGGAGCGGCTGTGTTTCTTGGAGCAACCTCAATCAGTGCTGGATTTCTTAAAAAAGTATCAGCAAGTTTTTTGATACTGTGTGAATAAGTTGCAGAGAAAAGAAGGTTCTGTCTTTTTTCGGGAAGAATATCAAGAACCTTTCTGATGTCGTGAATAAAGCCCATATCAAGCATGCGATCAGCTTCGTCCAGAACAAGAATCTCAATTGCTGAAAGGTCAAGGGTTCCCTGTCCCAGGTGATCAAGAAGTCTGCCAGGTGTTGCCACAAGGATATCTACACCTTTACGAAGTTCGCTAATCTGGGGATTGATTCCCACACCCCCAAAAATTGCAGTCGAATAAAGTTTGAGATTTTTTCCGTAGGTTATCATTGATTCGTTAACCTGTGCGGCAAGCTCTCTTGTGGGAGTTAATACAAGTGCCCTCGGGCGATTGTCCATTGCGCGTCTTTTGCTTAAATTATGAAGAATAGGAAGTGCAAACGCGGCAGTTTTACCCGTTCCTGTTCTGGCGCCTCCCATAACATCGCCCCCTTTTAGAATCACGGGAATAGCCTGAAGCTGAATAGGTGTAGGTGTTGAATAGCCACTCCTGGCTATGGTTTTTAAAAGTCTCTCATCAAGACCCAGTTCGTCAAATGACACAGGTTCCATGTGTTATCCTTATCTAGTTTGCACAATGAGATGAATTTAATGAAATAAATCATTATCAACCCCGATCTATTGCGCTAGCATATTTTATTTATTTAATAATGAAGTTACTCAAAAGAGGCTGGCAGTAAAAAGATACATTCCCAGGCAGGTGGAGATCGGAATCACCTGAACTTATTTGAGCAACTAACACTTAAAAAATAATAAAGCAAGGTTTATTACCAGTCACAAATGACGCATTTTATCGTGTTGTTATTTAAAATATCTAAAGCTTAATAAATATGGTATTGATATCCAAATCTCAATTGTCCAGACGTCTGGATTATTTCACTTTTATTAAAAAATTATAGTTTAAGTGCTCTTTGATTAAGCAGAATATCGCAAGAATATGTTGATTTATTAAAAGTCATAAATAGATAAAACCACCAAAATCAATTCCTGTCAATAACTTGTAAATCCATAGCCGCCAAAGCAACTTTTACTACAAGAAAAATAATCAGCGATTAAAAGCAATTCCCAAATAGCCTTTATTGAAAACTTAACCTTAAAGATATTAATTTTATACCCTGTTTATAGATTGTAATTAATTATCTACTGTTATGAATATTTTTTTATGATAATATTTTTAACTAATGATGAGTTATAAGATGAGGACAGAAAAAGAACTTGATTATTTAGAAAAATTTATTCTTGAACTTGCAAGAAGTGCCACTCAAAAAGCGTATTTTGATGCACTTAGCAGTGGTCACTCTGTAACAGAAATTGTTGATGGTAAATTGGTAATTACAGCCCCGGATGGAACTAGTGTAGTGATTCATCCTGTTGGGGCATTATCCAGAGACAGTCTCGCTCGGCCAACTTTTTCAATTATCTGATCAGCAGTTT
>JAFGVO010000186.1 GCA_016937935.1 Deltaproteobacteria bacterium
AAAAAATAAATGACTGTTTAAAGCTGAATTTGAGTCCAAATTTTAAATAAAACAAACTGCAAGGGCTAAAAGAGATATGAAATCAACCGGATTGCCTCCGTCCTACATTGCTCTACATTGCTCTCCATTGCTAAATTGGTTTTACACAAAATATGTTGCACTCCCTTAGATTTAGAACCGCAGGGATAATTTCATATTGATTGACTGTAGTTTTAATAGACACTATATTTTTTTATGAGTTTGAAAGGCTTTATTTATGAATGTTGAACAATTGAACAAATTATTACTGATATATCCTGCGGTAACGGATACGCCACTGCCTCTTCCTTTTGCCGATAAAGGTGTGAGGGCCGGCTTTCCATCCCCCGCGCAGGACTTTCTTGAATATGCTCTCGATTTTAACAAAGATATGATCAAAAACCCTGACACAACTTTTTACGCCAGAGTTGTGGGCAATTCCATGATTGATGAAGGAATAAACCAGGGCGATCTGTTGCTTATTGACCGTTCAATTGAAGTTACAGAAGGGGTTCTCGCTGTATGTGCAGTTGATGGAGACTTTACCCTTAAACGTATTCATAAAGAGGGTAAAAGACTGTTTCTCATGCCCGCAAACAAATCATTCAACCCCATAGAAATCAAAGCTGACCAGCAGTTTGAAGTATGGGGAGTTGTTGAGTATATTATCAAAAAACCATAACAGAAGGCTCTTGTATGTTTGCACTTGCAGACTGTAATAATTTTTACGCCTCATGCGAAAAAGTATTTAACCCCTCAATTGGCCTCCGTCCTGTTGTGGTACTCTCCAACAACGATGGCTGTGTCATTGCCAGAAGTGCAGAAGCCAAACGATTGGGTATTCCCATGGGTGCTCCCGCATTTAAAATTGAAGAGATGATTAGAAAATATGATATTGCAGTCTTCTCTTCAAATTTTGAGCTGTACGGGGATATGTCCCAGCGAGTTATGAATATACTTTCTCGATTTACCCCTGACCTCGAAATATACTCCATTGATGAAGCATTCTTGTCTTTAACAGGATTTGAACATTTAAACTTAATTGATTATGGACACAAAATAAGAGAGACCTTGAAGCAGGGAACCGGGATTGCCGTTGGAGTTGGCATTGCCCCTACAAAGACTTTAGCAAAAGCAGCAAATGTTTATGCTAAAAAAAACGGTTCCGGAGTCTGGTTTGTCTATGAAAAAACTGACATTGATAAATTGCTTCGATGGCTGCCAATAAGTGATGTATGGGGAATCGGAAGAAAACATTCCAGTCGCCTTGAAAATGCGGGAATCAAAACAGCATATGACTTTGTAACAAAAATGAGTGAAGAGATTGTTTTAAAACGCATGACAATAACAGGTGTACGAACCTGGAAAGAGCTAAAGGGAATAAAATGCATCCCTCTTGAAAAATTTCCTCCGTCCAAAAAATCAATAGCAACCACACGCTCATTTGGACATATGGTTGAAAATTATGACAAACTTATTGAATCTGTCACTACCTTTGCATCCTCATGTGCCTCCAAACTAAGGGCGTCCCGCCTTGCCGCAGGACAGATAATGGTATTTATTCATACAAACAGTTTCAGAAAAGATCTTGACCAGTATGCACAAAATCGTGTTCTGACCCTCCCCGTCCCCACATCTGACTCGCTGGAACTTATACAATATGCCCAAAAAGCTTTAAAAGATATCTTTAAAGAAGGGTATCAATATAAAAAAGCCGGGGTAATAGTTTCTGCCCTTGTTAATGAAAATAAAATTCAGCAGGATATGTTTGACCGGATTGATAGAGAAAAACATAAAAACCTTATGAACGCAATGGATGAGGTTACAAAACGCTTTGGGAAAAACAGTATTAAAATAGCATCACAAGGTCTCGGGAAGCGCACCTGGCATATGAATCAGCAAAATCTATCTAAAAGATACACAACCAGATGGGACGAAATAATAGAGGTTAAAATCTAATGTGTTTTTCAATCTCACTTTCGGCAAAAGCTGTGACAGTAAAAAACAGATATGGAGTTGACCTCCCAGAAAACTCAGTCAGCGGAACAAACATCTCAGCATTCACCCACCCTAAACTTCCCGTACTGGTTGAGCCTGCCATATTTATTTCAATGAACTGGGGGCTTGTCCCACTGTGGGTAAAATCAAGGGAGCAGGCAAAAGAGATTCAAAACAAAACACTTAACGCAAGAAGCGAAACAGTATTTGAAAAACCATCATTTAAAGACTCTGCCCAAAACAAAAGATGCATCATCCCCGTCACATCATTTCAGGAGTGGCACCACCACAGTGATAAAAGCAAAACAAAATATGACATTCAGTTAAAAGATGAAGATGTATTTTCTCTTGCAGGTATCTGGTCCAAATGGACAGGCCCCGCATCAGGCAAAGAATATTTATCCTTTTCGATTATCACCTGCCCTGCCAACCCTTTAATGGCAGAAATTCATAACTCAAAACAGAGAATGCCCGTCATTCTATCAAAAGAAGATGAAGAGATATGGATCAATCCTCTCATTGAAAAAAACATATTACAAGCGCTGCTGGTTCCGTTTGACGAGACCAAAATGGAAGCAACCCTTGCGGCCTGGTAATCTGAGAGTTACTGATTCAAAATACCTATTTCATTAAAAGGAATATTTTTAAAACCTGGAATTGCAAGAGCCGGAGAATCTTTTGAAAGTGTCATATCCAGATTTGCCTCATCTGCAAAAAGAGGATCTGCGTTTTCCACGTTATCTGAAATTGATTTGTAATGGTCAAAAGAGGCCCCTCCATTCATCCATGACTCATTTTGGAATCCGAGGTTTTTATTAAAAGTACACCCTTCAGGATAAGTCCAGGTTGCACCGTCCGCAATAATAAGATCCCAATCGTTTGGTATTGCAGCACACTCAGGGTAACGACTTAGCCAGGGCTCGTCCTGATAACCTGATGTCTGAAGTTTCTCTAAAAGGTTCCAGCTGTCTCCAGGCTTGTTATTAGGGCCTCCATCGGGGCGCCAGTCGAACCCCCTGCTGTCTGCTGCAATTGCATCTTTGCATTGAACCATAATATTATTTTCAAAAAGGTTGTCCCGGCCTCCTCCGTGCATGAGGGCATGATTTTCTATCTTGTATAAAATATTGCCAAACACAGATATTCCGCTCAGGCAGTCATCAAGATATATTCCGTGAACCCCATACCCTTCAAGATTTGAGTAAATATGGTGAATGAAATTGTTCTCGATTAAATTACCCCTGGCCCCCCAGTCTCTTCCCGAATAAATTGCCCCTGCATCACTTGAGTACTCACACACATTATGAATCTCATTTTTCAAAATCTTATGTTCATTGCCCCCGTACAAAATAGCTGAGTGCGGAGCATTATAGATCAAATTATTCTGCGCAATGCTGCCAACTCCACTTAGGCTGATTCCGGGACGATAGGTCCACTCAATACGTCCAAAGTTATGTATGCTGCAGTTTTTAACAAAGTTACCTGCCTCAGTTAAAGACTTTCTGTCACCTCCTGAAATATTCACACCACCTGTTGCGGTACTGTAAATAAGACAGTTCTCTATTCCATTTTCAGTTCCGGAAATTGAGACTCCCCGCCCTCCGTTGTTTCGCAAGGTCACGCCGGCAAGAAGATTGTTGTTTCCTCCATTGATGCGAATAAGCTGGGTGCGTCCCGCTTCAAAAATAATATCTCTAACTTCCAGATAACTTGTGTTGTTCAAATCGAAAAGATATTCATTAAGCATAGAGAGTGTAATTGTCGCGTCATTCATGGCAGCAGGAGGGTAAAAATAAAGTATGCCAAAATCCCTGTCGATGTAATACTCCCCTGGCACAGTAATTTCTTCAAGAAGATTTAATGCGTAGTAGGGCTGCCCTGCTCCGATTCCGTATCCGGTATCATCACCAAGTGTTACAGTTTTTGTATCTGTATCAATAGAAGCAGAAGAGACCTGACAGTCTGCCCAGGCATGTTTCCACCATCCGTGAAACCATACGTCCGTTGCATCTTTCCAACGCTCAGGTCTGTCCCCCCCATAGGTCCACTCAGTATCTGAGACCTCAGAAGCAATATATGCCAGCCCGTGACGAACAGCATCATCCGCAATAAACGCGGGATTGCCTGTCGCCCCGTTTGATGGATTCATTGGGGCAAGTTCACTATTGTAAAGTGACCACCATGCACCGTTATTTGTGGGATACCCGGATTCATCAGTTGTTAAAAACCAGGCTCTGTGAAAACTCCCGTCATATTCCCAGTAGCGGCGGTAAAGATAAAACTGATCACCGCCAACGAGATCTTTTTTCTTAAAAACAGAAGCTCCATCGTTTTCGCCAATTCGGTTGTAGGTTCCAGTTACATCAGGAGTTACAGTTCCATAAATTTCTATTGTATCAGCTGTTGCACTAACATCATCAATACCTTCATCAACATCAGGCCATCTTGCAAGAGTCATTGATTCATCGTTAAACATAAGTTCAACCGGAGAACTGCTGCTCTCCCCACAGAAACCTCTTCTTGTGAGGCTTCCAAAATCAGTGATCCCTTTTGATTTTAAATCAATCTGAACAATATTGTCACGGGCATTTAAATCAAAACGATTCCACACTGGAGAATCAGTTGACACTTTTGAAAAGTCACCAGGTTTTAAATTAACACCACCTGATATTATTACACTCTCCCCCGGATATCCACGCCATGCAACAGGCTTTGCCGAGGCTCCTCCATCTTCAGTTCCAAGTTCCACAGTTTCACCAAGAGAATAAGTCCCTTCTCTCAACCATATTGCAATACCATTTTCAGGAAGACCTTCTGACTCTTTAATACTGCGAACAGCATCTCTGGCATCAGCAATAGATCCATATGGTGATTCAACTGTACCATCACCATCAGCAGCCCCATTAGATATAAACAAATTCAGCCCGTAGACTGTACACTCACAATCACTCCATGCACTGCCGTCAGGTGCACATCTTTTAACTCCGATAGAATCGTTTTTACAGGTGCACGCCTCTGTCTCCCCAGCATTACACACTATATTACTGCTACTGTCACTTTGTGAATCCGAATCTTTACTGGAATCACTGTCTAAGGTTGAGTCAGAATCAGTACCGTTTTCCGATGTTGAATCAGTTTCCCCTTCAACACTCCCGCCACTGTTATCTTTACTGCACGAAAACTGAGTAAAAGATACAACGAATATTGACGCACATAGAATTGAAAAAAAAGATCTATTCATGACTGCCTCCCTGGATAGGTTACACGGTTAGATTACACTATATTTGTAACACAGGCCCGACTTAATTGTAACAGGTAAATTTAAAGAACTATTGAAGCTCGTAACAGATATTTGGATTGATAGAGGTAACTCCTGCAGTACTGTTGCCTACAAAGACATTGGTTCCATTTGCTGTAATATGCGCGCCATTTACAGGAATGGTTGCAAGTACAATTGGATGAAGGGGAGATGATATATCAGCTATATGGGTTCCATTATCAGTTGCAATGTATATATAATCACCTGAAATTTTAATGTCGGTAATAGCAGCATAAACAGGTATTTCTGCAACAGGCGAGTTGGGGGAAAAAACATCCAAAACTTTAACGACTCCTGACTCTGTTGCCACATAGATATAATCACCTGAAATTTCCAATGCTATTACAGATCTATTATAGTAGCCTGTACCATTGGATGCCGGTGAGGCTGGATTTGAAATATTATAAATATCAAGCCCATGCTCGTAATCAAGTACATATGCCAGGTTTCCTTTTAATTTGATATCAAAGGCACTACTACTGCTCATTGCCGCATCTCCCAAAAAGGATATATTTGAAAGATCGGTCACATCATAAGTAACAAGCCCTTGATTACCGGCAACAACATATGCAACTCCGTTTCTTACTGCGACTTTATTAAAACTATACATACCATCATTATGTGTATAAGGAATAATTTCAGCTGCGGGATCTGAAATATCATAAATTTCAAGGCCGCTCCAGCCGAGGCCAACATATGCATAATCACCATCCAATGTAATATTGTCTAAATTATTGCTTGAATAGAAATATGATATGGCCGAGATCAAACCATCTGTTACATCAAGTATTTCAAGGCCGCTCTGATCAGCAACAAAAAGCGTATCATCACGAATATCCATATCACGAATATATTGGTGAGTTTTATATGTATCAGCAAGTGCGGGATGGATTGGATTCTTAATATCCATAATAATTAAACCTGAGTTATTGGCAGGAATATACGCCACACCGTCTTTTATTTCCATATTGGTTACACTGGCTGTAGTATCAAAACGATCTGTTTCATTAAACATAACACTCATGGGTCCGGGGTTTTGAGGATCAGAAATATCAAGGGCCTGTATCCCCTCTCCATTAAAAAACAGATATTTATCAGTAGCATTTAAAAGGGTCGGCCCTATACTCATTGGTATGAATGCTTCTTCAACAGGGTTTAAAGGATTTGTCAAATTAAAAACAGAAATGCCGTTTCCATCATGACCAAAGACTGACTGACTAATATAAGCTGTGCTGCCATTAACAACAATACTTCTGGCAGTTCCATGAGAAAGTTTATACTCTTTAGCAATTGTGATAGCTGAGGGATTAGAGATGTTCATAACTAAAAGTCCGGAGCTGGAAAATGTTAAAAGATACCCGTCATATAATCCTCCAAAATATCCAATGGATGGAAAAATTTGTTCAGCTCCGGTCAGCAAAACTGGTGATGTAACATCTGATACATCATAAGCATATATACCATTTGGAGAATGTTCGCTTCCAAATGCAACAAACAGTATGCTGCCGCTTATTTCAATATCTTTACCGGAATTTGAGATAATACTCTTGAAAACTGGTGACGTAACATCTGATACATCAATAATTTCAATATCTGAATTACATAACAGATAAAGAATATCACCGTCTATTTTCAGATTTAAAGCTGCTGATTCAGTTTTTAAATAAACAGCTTCTGCATCCGGATCAAGAAGATTTATAATTTTTAATCCATTGTTATAGTCAGCAATAAAAGCATAATCACCTTTTACAACCACATCACGACTGTCTCCAGGTAACGAATAATTGCTGATGGCTGAAGGAGTGTTGTGCGCTGCGATATCCACAGATTGAAGACCATTTATTCCACCTGCAACAAAAGCTGTATCTCCTGATACTGTAACAGCGGAAGCAGCTTCATCAGCATCTGTCGCACCCAGTTCAGTAACACTGCCAGGAGTACTTATATCTGCAATTATCATGGATGAAGTTGCATAGTTGTCACTTTTTCCAACAATGTATGCAAAAGAATTTTTAATTTCCATTGCTAAAATATTTGTAAAATTACCAAGTTTAACCGCCGGAGTTGAAAGATTGCTAATATCCAAGGTATTCAATCCATAATATCCCGGAAAGAAAATTGTTCCTGAATCAATTATTAAATCAGTAATAGCCCAAAGTCCCGTATCAATTTGAGAGTCCCATGAAACATTAGAACCGGTCACATTGTATATATGCAGCGCATTACTGTTATCAAATACGTATAATTTATTATTATCAAAGGCCCCATAATAAAGGGTTCCCGTATAGTTGCCATTGGTAGTTGTGGAAGTATCCATAATAACAGGGGAAGATGGTGTGGTAACGTCTACAGAGACAATCAGCCCTTCACGGTTTACAACCAAAACATAGTTTCCATTTTTAACAATATCAACAGCTCTGCCATCAGTTTGAATCTGACCTGAAACAAAAGGGTTGCTCTTGTCTGAAACGTCTACAATTACGAAACCTCCAATGCCATCAGCGACATAGATGTAGTTCTCGTCCTTAATCATTGATTTACCAGCTTTAAAAAGTTCAGTTTTTCCAAGAAATTTCATTGATGACGTGTCACTTACATCAAATAGATATAATCCTCCGGGCCCCATAAGAACATACGCAGTATCACCTTCAACAATCAGGTCTTTTACCTTTCCACCTACATGATCAATAATATGAGAGCCTGTCTGATTACAAACGGGAATACACCCAAGAGAGTCCTCTGATAAAATATAATTTGTATTGCATTCACAATGAGATGCCCCCTCATCATTAATGCAGATTTGTTCACATCCTCCGTTATCAGTTTCGCACTCATCAATGTCATCACATGAAATTCCATCACCGGTATAGCCATCATTACACTCACAATTAAGCTCACCTTTTTGTTCAACACATGAGGCATTTGGATCACAAATTAAATCTAAACACTCTACGCCCTGAGTATCTGTTGAAGAATCGGTACTTACATCAGTATCTGTATCTGAGTTTGAATCTGTACCTTTTTCAGTTTCTGTTGGAGTGTCGCTGTCAGTTCCTCCAGTCTTAAAATCCTCAACCAAAAGGCCACATCCTGAAATTGACAAAGATATAATAAAAATTACAGAACTAATAATTTTAGATAAGTTCATGTTAAAACCTTCCTGTTATAAAAATTGCACCGCCATCAGAAAATACCGACGGAAAAATATTCAATTGTTTTGCTGAAGAGCTGTTTCTTCTTTTACGAATTTTATAAGTTATAAGCAGCGCAATACCCGTTGTCGCCAATGCCCCGCCGGCACTTAAAAAAATTGTCGAAAGAGGTGTCAGGGTATCTAGTTTTGAAATTTTACCATTCTGATCGTCCGGGCATGTTGTACCATCACATACGCTTTTCAAATCACTGTTAATTGACAGAGCTGAAATTCCTGTAATTGTTCCTGCAACAATAAATGCCCCGCCGCTGCCTGCTAAAATAATACCTGCAAGTTTCAACTTTTTTAATTTTACATCCATTTGATTAGAAGATTCTGTTTTAAAAGCATCATTGTCAACAGCATCGTCAGCAGCACCATTTTCAGCCAGAGATTCCGATTCAATTTCTACAGATGAAGTATCAATAGTTACTGTCTCACCGGAGCTTACCTTTATCCGCTTCTTAAAAACTGTTTGCCCGTTATTTACAACTGTAACAACATGAACAACTCCTACAGATACTTTTATCGGTGCAACAAGAGGGGTTTTTACCCTCATAAAATCATCAATATAAACATCCCCTTCAATATCTGTCTCAATTTCAACACTACCAACCAATGGATGCAATCGTTCCAGTTCTTTTGTCACTTCGTCATGTCTTGCATTTGCAATATCATCTCCTCCTTCAGAAATATATTGTTCAAATGCTTCAAAAGCTGCACCATGATGTTTTGCAGCAGCTTCGGATTGACCAATATTATAAAGGATTTTC
The DNA here is from genome assembly GCA_016937935.1 of Deltaproteobacteria bacterium. Taxonomy (GTDB): domain Bacteria; phylum Myxococcota_A; class Polyangia; order JAAYKL01; family JAAYKL01; genus JAFGVO01. The sequence goes on from JAFGVO010000186.1 coordinate 9,302, forward strand.
CACGTTGGCTTAGCTTTATATGCAGCTCTGAACTGTACTGCAGCTTTTTCAAAATCACCGGCATCAAAAAGCTCACTGGCTTTGTCATATATTGCCTTAGGATCAGCATCAGCCCCATAAGATACAGTGTACTGCAATAAAACCAAATTTAATATTAATAGAGAATAGGTGTACTTCATAGTTTATCCATTTTGTTGATGATTTTTTATTTAAAATTAGAGCATTATATTATTATTCAATAAAACAATTTACTGCTTTATAATACTATCTAACATAATCTCACTAGCTGTTTATTATAAAGATTTCAAACAAAAAAATTTCTAAAACTTACTGTTTTCGGGGATAATGTTCATTTTGAATCATAGTTATTATCATTAGTTAATTATAAATTATAAAATGGTATCAAGAGATGTAATTTTGCCGGTTCTAAAACTTTCAATTCTTTTAATAACTGCATCATTTGACATTAGTTTATCCTTTGCGTGATATACCCAGTCAACATCCTGACGATATGTTCTGTCACTGTTTGAAAGTTCAAAACCATCCTCAATAAACCAGAGATTAAAATTAATGCTCATGAGGCTCTCTGGATAAAAGATACCTCCATGGGTGGCCGCCAATTTGCCATCCACGTAATAATTAACTTCACCGTTAAATACTGTAAACAGCAGGATATGCCAGCCTTCCAGGCTTTTTGACTGCTGTGAATGTGTATTGTCTGCAGGCTCAGCCTTCTCCCATGTGGTTTCAAACATAGTGGGCTCAGAAGTTCCCCATCCTCCGTTTGCGAGGTATTCAAAATCAATTTCGCTGTACTCCTCCTGACCTGCCATACTGTATGGTGTAATAGTGTAGAAGGTCTCAACAATCTCATCACCGTCCGGGGTTCCACTTTCAGGAACATCGGTAAATCGCACACGTGCAGCATAAGTGCCCGCAAGAAATCTTGTTGAAGTTGAAATTTCAGCCTGCACGGAACCGCTCCCGGTACCATCTGTTGATGCTGTTAAAATCATCACTCTGTTTAAAGCATCGTCAGAGTCATCACTAAAATTTATATTATCCGCAGACCATGAACATCCCGCCGGACCGGGGCCTCCTCCCCAGGTTCTTAATAACCAGCCACCTTCAGAAGCTGCCTCTGCCCTGTCAGTGTAAGAAAAATCATCAAAAAACTCTTCACCATTCTCAACGTCTGTATCAGATGTGTCACTATCAACAGAGTCACTATCAACAGAGTCACTATCTTCAGCAAGGCTGTCTGTTTCAGAATCCGTTTCAACAGTTGATGAATCATTCACACCTGAATCTGTGGATACAAAAGAGTCACTCTCCGTATCATTTAAAATATCACTGTCACTATTACTTTTGCTGCTTGAACTGCATGACGAAACAGTCAGCATAAAAAGTCCACACAACAGCATTTTAAAATTTTCAAAACTCATACGCTCTCCTTTTTTAGTTCCTTTTTAATTAGCATTAGCTATATTGGATCCACCTGCTTTAAAAAACAATCATATTTGAACAGGCTGCAAACAATGAATCATATTAACATTCAATATTACAATAGTAAAATAGGAGAGTTAATCCTTGGCTCTTTTGAGCATAAACTCTGTCTTCTTGATTTTAAAAATAGAAAAAACAGAGCATCCATTGATAACAGGATTAAAACAGCGCTCAAATCAAAATATATTGAACGGGATTGTGAAATCTTAAAACAGACAAAAAAACAGATTTGTAGTTATCTCATGGGAACAATCAAAACTTTTGATATTCCATTACTGATTATTGGTACAGAATTTCAAAAAAATGTCTGGAATGAACTGACAAAAATTCCATATGGAGAGACTTCAACCTATTTGCAGACAGCAAAAAATATTGGCAACGAAAAAGCAGTGCGTGCTGTTGCAAATGCCATTGGAGCAAACCCTCTAAATATCATAATCCCATGTCATAGAATAATAGGAAAAAACGGAGCACTTGTTGGCTACAGCGGAAGAATACCAGCAAAAAAACACCTTCTGGGACTGGAACATACTTTATCTTGAGAGACTCCTTTTTCCGAAAAATATTATCCCAAATTATACACCTGAATTGATTTAAAAGTCTCTAACTCACCTGCTGCGACTAAAGTCGAGATGTCCGGATGCTGTATGAATCCGTCCATGAAATCAATTGTCCACATTGTTGTCTGTGCGTCGCCATATGGATACAACAACCAATACTTAAAATCTTTACTTGTTTTTGGAAATATATTTCGTGGAATGAGCATTGTTACTTTAAATATTGTTTAACCATGTAAACAAAGAATATTTAAATGCCCAAAAAAATCATAAATTTAAAGAAGCATCCTCGGATGGTAACAGCATCCATATTAACAATTATATTTATTTTAATTGCTCTTATTTTTTCAGGTAAAATAAAAAACTATGTAATAAAATCAATCTATTTATTTAAAGAAAAGCAAACTATTACCTCCAGACTTAAACAATTTTCACCTTCTGTACACAGTAATATTCTTAAAAAATTCAAGGAGGCAGGCGTAAACTATCCGCCTAAAAATATAATTCTTATTGGATTAAAAAAAGAAAAACGCCTTGAGGTATGGGTATCAGATAATTCATCTAACTATATTTTTCTAAAAAACTATCCAATACTTGCAGCAAGCGGAACTTTGGGACCAAAACTTAAAGAAGGTGACAATCAGGTTCCAGAAGGAATTTATCAGGTAGAGTCATTAAATCCTAACAGCCTTTTTCACCTCGCGCTTCGTTTAAACTATCCAAATAGTTTTGATAAACAACAGGCAAAAAAAGATAATAGAACTCAATTAGGCAGTGACATAATGATACACGGCAGCAATGTTTCTGTAGGATGTCTGGCAATTGGAGATATTGCAGCAGAAGAGTTGTTTGTTCTTTCAGCAGAAACAGGAATTGAAAATATAAAAATAATTTTAACCCCCATTGATTTTAGGAAAAAAGAGCTAAATACTCAAAATATTAGACTCCCTGACTGGAGCAGTAATTTATATAAAAAAATAAAACATGAACTTGAAAAACTAAGTTCCAACAGCTTTCACCCTGATTTCATCCAATAATTAAAAACGTACAAAATAAAAAGATGGCCTCTGCGCTGACAGAGAGTTAGCCCCTATAATTATTTTTAAATAAAACCTAAATTCAAAGACGAAATAAAAACAATAGTATCTCAAAGTAATTGACACGTTCTGTTGCGTATGACTTTATTTGTAGCTGCTCATTTTGAAAATTAGAAATCAGACAAAAAAGGCTCGAAACCTAAATGATTTCGAACCTTTTTTACTTTAGCGGAGACCGGATTTGAACCGATGACCTTCGGGTTATGAGCC
>JAFGVO010000187.1 GCA_016937935.1 Deltaproteobacteria bacterium
ATGAAGTTTATCTTTAATAATTGATGCCGCAGTTTCAAATATTCTTGCAGCATAATCACTATTTTCAGTTTTAGAAATTATTTCAGCCTGGGAGATAAGAAGTTCAACCAGTTCATTGTAAACACCTCTTCGCATCATTAAATCTATAACTGAATCCAAAGACTCCTTATGCCCCGGAATTTCATTGAGATTCTCTATGAGCATCTGCATTCTTGCATTACTGCCCTCTAATATTCCTCCCAGCTTTGCAAGGTCAAGACGAAGTTTAATTTTCACATCAATATCATCATTAAGATCAAGTCTTTTTTGACGTATCGCCATAAGCTCTAAGGTTCTGCCATCTTTCTCAAGCAGAGCATCAAGTTTTTCAAGGATTTCATTATTATCAGGATCATAGGACAAAATCTGATTATATACATCAATTGCAACTGCAGTAAGACCATTCTCGGCAAATAATGCTGCTGCCTGATTTCTCATAAATATTGATCGTGCATTATCAAATGGAAGTTTAGCACCTTCCATTAAAAAACCAGCCGCCTTCTGAGGATTGTTATTTTCAAGATCAAGTGCTGCAACCATTGTAACAGCTTCCAGCACACAATCCCCCGGAGAATATTCACCAGTAGCTTCACGACCTAATGTCCATAACCTGGAAGCCGATTCATACAATTTTAAAACTATAGTTCTTTTCTCTTCATATTCATCAATATAATCCATGGCACATTTTGCTGATTTAAACAGTGGATCCAGATTATCGCTGTTAAAAGCATAGAGTGCAGATTGCATTTTTATATAATCTGCGCTCTCTTCAACTGTAATAATATCAGAGAGCATATTTAAAGCGTCAATGTTGGTCCCTGATAGTTCTACTGCCTTTTTCAACACAGAAATGGCTTTATTCTTATCCTTGCAATAATCCATAAACCATTTTGCCAGTCTCAAATAAAGTTCACTTTTCAATGTTATATTAACTTCAGATTGGGCAAGGGAAGATTCAAAAGTAGCAGCCAGTTTTTCCCATTCGTCTAAAGCCGAAGCTGATGCTTCAAACATTTTAATCAGATGCTCATCAATATTTCCTGAATTCTCAATATGAAGCATCATAGCATAAATACCAACTGCAAAAGAACCTGTTTTCGCTGCCAGCCGCATAACTGCATCTGAAATAACCTTATCTGCAGGCTTCAATTTCATTATTTCTGAATACACAACAAGTGCATCAGAATAATTATTCAGCTTCAACTCTTTTATACCTGCAATTTTTGTTAAAATTTCAATTTTAAGAACTCCGCTCAGTGTTGTGGCAATTTCTTCAAATTTATCTGCAAGGACTTCCCACTTTTCCAGTTGCTGTGCAATATTTTCAAGCCTGGTAATAACACCCAGATCATCAGGGGTCAGAGAAATTAAATTTAGTAAAATAGAAAAAGTCAACTCACTGTCATCTAATCTGTTTTCACTAACTGATGCTGCTTCTTTAAGTAGCAGTGTTTTATTAAAAAGATCTTCAGTGGATTCTAATATTACATCCAGCATTTCAATTAATGCAGTCCAGTTTTCATTTTTTTTATGACACTCCCATAAAAGCTGCAATACCTCATTTGATATAGATTCTGACACAGAATCATCTATTGCGAGTTCTGTTAAAGCTTTTATCGCGAGTTCATTATTACTGTTCAGATTTATAACTTTTTTGTAATATTCAAGGGCAGTATCAGGTCTCTCCAGCTTTATGTAAATATCTCCCAGCCTGATATTAAGCTGCTGAAGTCTCTCAAAATCGCCTCCTACAGCCTTGTTTAAAATTATAGCAAGATCCTCAAACCGGGCTTTTGATTCCAGCAACTGATCAAGTTGTTCTACGGCATCTTTTCTTGGACCAAATTCGTTAAATACTTTATGCCATGTAGCAATAGCCTGCTCCGGATCATCGAGATAATTTATTTGAATTTCAGCAATTTTAACTAAATCACTTCGCCTCTGCTCTTTTAATATTTTTGAATCCGCTCTTTTTAAAAGATATTTAATAACATTTTCCCAGCTCTCAAGCTGTTCATGAAGACTGATAACAGCTCCCAATGCTTCAATATCATTTTCATTTTCATCAAGTAAAATATTCCAGAAAAGAAGTGCCTTTTCAGGAATATCAAGATTAACTGCAAGTTTGGCAGCCTCTTGTAATACAGTGCGCCTCACAATCTTTGCGGGTTCCAGTTCGGCAATTTTTTCAAGTACATTCAGACGTTGTTCATGATCTTTTTCTAGTGATAACAAATCATTTAAACTATGGGCTGTTTTCAGCATTAAAGATGATTCGATATCTGTAAGCTCCAGCAAATCAGAATATATTGAAATCGCCTTTTTTCTATCATTCAATTCTGTGGCAAACAACTGTGCAGCTGTTCCCATATGCTCAATTTTAAGAGATTCATCGTTGGTTGCTAGGCCTGCATTCATTAGAGCTTCAGCCCTCAAATCATGCCTTTTTTCTTTAATTGAAAGTAGCTTTATCTGTTTTACTGCATCACCATCGGATGGTGAAATTTTAAGGAGCTCTCCATAATGAGCAATGGATTCTTCCTCTCTGTTTATCAAGGCGAGGGAGGATGCAACTTTTCTGAGAAGATCAGTTTTGATTTCTTCATCATCTATAAAATCAATGGCAATTTTTATTACATCTACCCTTGCGCTATAATTTCCGGTGGATTTATATGATGCAGAAAGTATTTCCATTGCTTTAAAACGAAGCTCTGAGGAAATGGTTTCATTTGATAAAATATATTCAAGTTTATTCCAGGCATCCTCATTGCCCTTTGATATTTTTAATATTTCATCAAGAGCTGTTACTGCTAAATCAAACTTATCAAGTTTATACATATAGCAATCTGCAATGTTTAAACGCGCTGCAACGTTTTGAGCTGCAGACATAAAAGGAATCTGCTCATTCCAGAGATTTATCAAATCATCCCAACGCTCCTGTTTTTCAAGCATTCTTTCAATTGTTTGCAATCTCGAACTATTGTCACGATCAAGTTCCTGAAGCTGCAAAAGATATTCAAGAGCTTTTTCAGGCAGTTCAGCCATATCTCTGGCAATATTGGCACCTTCATCAAGAAGCTGTTTTTTTCTGTCAACATCTTTTGTTGATGCAAGAAAGCTGTCATAAATATTAAAAACAGAATTCCACTCCCCGGCAGCAAAAAACATCTCTGTTAATCGGTTAAAAGCCCAATCACCATCATGGCCGCTGGCTTGAGAAATTTCCACAATCTGCTTTAAAAGATCTTTCACATCATCTGAATCACCAAACCACTCATCAAAAAAATCAACGGCTCTTTTCGCAATCAATTCAAAAGTTTTTGAATCAAAAGTAAGCTTAAGTGAATTCCGATAGACGTCTGCAACTCTTTTATCAAATCCGGATGATTCAGCAAATTCCTCCAGGTGGTTCCACGCATCAATGCTGTTCCATGATTTTTCAAGTGCAGATTTAGCTGCCTCAAAGGATGTTTCCAGATTTTCAATGTTTGTGTCAATGCCCATAAAACTCCCTGCCTTGTCAATTTGTCAAAAAAATTAAATAAATTTCAATTATCTATTTTCAAATGAACTTTTATATATTTATTCTAATGTCTAATTATTAAGAAATCCATTATATGCACTAAAAGAAATTTTGGCTGTACTGAACATTTGTTTTTTTTAAAATAAATTCCATATTTTGTTTAACATCAAGTTTGTTTTGATATTTATGATTATACTTGACAAATGAAATAACCAGTGGCAAAAGCCTTTGACTGATTTCATTTTTTTGAAAATCAGAGTTCTTTTATAAGATAATGAGTAATTGGAGGACTGGCCGAGCGGTCGAAGGCGGCGGTCTTGAAAACCGTTGTGGTG
>JAFGVO010000188.1 GCA_016937935.1 Deltaproteobacteria bacterium
CCCATACGATTACATTAAAGACGTGATCATCAGATTGCAGCAACCTGAAACAAAATCCGTCGAGCCGCTTCTCCCATGGAACTGGGCTAAACCTCCCCCAGCATAACCGTTATCAAACAACTTCAAAATTTTGTATACAGATCTCCAGCTGAACGGTTACGAATGAATTGGCATCGCAATAAAGCAATCCACCGTATTTAGCTTCCCCACAGGGACTTCCTGCGGAGGGCAGTTCATGGCAGAAGTCATCGGCGCCGCAGTAACTGGTTCGCAAGTCGCAGGTACTGGAATCTCCTGTGCTGCTTCCCAGATTCTGCGACAGTCCGCAGGCATCCGGCGCAGAGGGCGGGAGCGCACACTCGCCAATTTCCTCTCCGTTGTCCACCCACTGACAGAACAGGGGCTCCACACAGTCTGCGTTGTTCATGCACGGTTCTCCCACCTTTCCAAGGGGGTAGTCATCATCTTCGAGGACCGGCAGTGTGTTTGGGATACACACATCCTTAACACAGCTGTCCCCGGCAGAGCAGACATTGTCTGTATCGCAGGTTCCCCCTGTGGGTACGAGATTGGCACAGGTGCCGTCATATTGTCCAAAGAAATTGTCACTGACGCATACCCTTGATGCACACTGGTGGGACGTGCGACATCTCTCCCCGGCCGGGTATGAGCCCGGCAGAGCGCAGGCTGGTCGCTTACCAAGTAGCACGTCATCGCAATCAAAAGTCTCCCAGTCCTGGGCACACGCCAGCAGGGACTGGGTGGTCCAGGCAGTCCCATTCTCCAGGAAGACCCATGGACAGTAGATGGATGCGTCGATGCAGTACTCGTCCACGTCCCTGTTGCGGCATTTCGCTTTCCGTTTGCACCGCGCCTCGATGTACAGGTAACATGCGTTCCCATCTGTCCCGATCCAGCGGGAAAGAATGTCCCCACCCGGGACCGTTGCCGTGTCGGGGTCTGCATCTGTATCCGTGTCGCTGTCCGCATCAGTGTCCGTATCACCGCTTGTTTCTGTATCCCCACCCTCCCTTGCCTTGTTATCGTCTCCATCACATCCGGATACGAACAGTCCCATCACGAGTAACAATAAAAAAAACGACCCATAAGTGCCTCCCTAAAGCATATTTGTTTCCAATATAATATCATGTACATCGAGCACATAGAAAGAACAAACCCTATTTTCTCTGATCTTCGCATGTGGCATTTGCCTTCCTAAAGTCATTATTTATTTCGTTCATGAATCAAATATATCATTTAAGGGTGGAAATTTACAAGAAAACTTTATGTTTTGCATGTTCCATGTGCAAAAACACGCGTTAAATTACCATCAAAGCGCACACCTAAAAAAAACACCCCTCTTAATTGGTATAAGTTACTGTAACGCAGCCTTCCGATGCAAACCACAACTACAGCCATCGCCGTAACTTTCATCCCTAGGGCATAGCTGTATCTAAAACTTATAAAAAACCCTAAACAAAGGAGAAATAGCATGGACAAAACACTACGTGAACAATTAACAAAACCCTTTCCACAGCATCAGGTCAAGCAGCGTAAAGATAAAAAGTCCTTTCCCAGGTTAAATTTTTTATCTGGTTTTGTTATATTTAATTGCATTTTTGGCTCTTATTTGCGGTTTTTTTGTGAAAATATCTGGACACTTTTTTTCTATAGGGTTAATATTATTCATCTTTATTAAATAATTTTCAATACATGTAGGTAAAAAGTGCAAGAGCTTGCACTTTTTGTTGCTGTATGTGGCATGCATGACATTTAACCAGGAGTGCCAGATCACATATTTTGTTACTATAATTAGCTTTTAGAAGAATATTTAGCAAATTGAGGACTTTGTTTTATGCTTGAAATTTTATTTTTTTTCTTAAAAAGTGGAAAATATGCATGGAATTCAAAAATTTAGAAAGGTCCGCTTCCGTTACACTCCAAAATGCAAAAAGCCCCGATATTACTGACTTGACGTTTGTACCGGCCCACATCTTTTGCTGCTCAAAAGTTGCTACACCGGGCATAAAAAAAGCCCTTGAGGAAACCTCAAGAGCTTTTTTTATACTAAGCGGAGAGATAGGGATTCGAACCCTAGGTAACTTGCGCTACATACGCTTTCCAAGCGTACACCTTCGGCCTCTCGGTCATCTCTCCAGTTTTATTTTCAAATACTTCCAGTCGAAATGTCCTGCACCTTGACTCGGCTTTCGCCTCGTCGAACCGATTGTAAACTGACAGCTCCATGGACTTATGTCCACTTCGCTTTGACATTTTACAATAGCGGTTTCGGCCTCTCGGTCATCTCTCCAGTTTTATTTTCAAATACTAAAGGGTTATTCCCTTTGGAAGCCCTTATATATTTTTTTTATTAATTTTAAAACATTACTTTTAAAATTTTTTATTTATTTACCGGCCCGCATCTTTTGATACTCAAAAGTTGCTACACCGGAACACGGCAGAGCCGTGTTTATACGGAGAGCAAGGGATTCGAACCCTCGGAGGTGTTACCCTCACACGATTTCGAATCGTGCGCCTTAGACCAGCTCGGCCAACTCTCCGCTGGCGACATTAGTTTTGCCCCCTTTTTCAGTCAAGGAAAAACGTCACTAATTGTATGAATTTACTAAATTTTAGGATTTATTTTGCAGAAGAACCGATTATTCGGCGTTTTTGATTTCTACTATTTCTGTGTCGCTTTTGATTTCGTCCATTTTAACAATTACAAATTCAACACGTCTGTTTTTCTCATAATCCTCTTCGGTTTCTTCAGGAGATACAAGTGGACGTTCTTCGCCGACACCAACAGATTCAATCCTTGTTGACTCAATACCATTTTTAACAAGGTAATCTTTTACAGCTTTGGCCCGTTTTGCCGAAAGTTTTTTGTTGTAGGCAGCTTTACCCTTTGTGTCTGTGTGACCTTCAACGCTTATGAGTTTTATCTGCGGATAATTTTTCAGTACGTCTACAACATCATCAAGCACTTCATAACTCTTTTGCAGAATTACCGCTTTATTGTATTTGAAGTAAATCTTGTCGAGAATGATAATTTTCTTGCCCAGAACTTTTGCCTTTGCGTCAGGACAGCCGTCCTCATCCTCTTTGCCGTTGTAGGTCTCTGGCTCCATGGGGCATTTGTCGTCAACGTCAAGAATCTTATCGTTGTCGTTGTCAGGGTCGGGACAGCCGTCTTCGTCCTGGAATCCGTCAACATCTTCGGGCTCCATTGGACACTTGTCATTTACATCGAGTATTTTGTCATTGTCGTTGTCAGGATCGGGACAGCCGTCTTCGTCCTCAAAATTATCAGGATCTTCGGGATCCATCGGGCACTTGTCGTTAACATCCAAAACTTTATCCATGTCATTATCGGGGTCGGGACAGCCGTCTTCATCCTGAAACCCGTCTTTATCCTCGGGATCCGCAGGACAGGCATCGTCGTCATCAAAAATTCCGTCACCGTCTGTATCTTTTGGTGCTTCAATCTGTTTTACCGGCTCTTTTTTCTTAAAGGTCATTACTGCTCCGAATATCACTCTGAAGTCGGGCATTGCGTAGCCTTTTGTCAGACCGGCACCGGCACCAAGATTAAGATGAAGCCATGGTACGGGAAAAAGCCTTAAAGAACCTAAAGCCTCAACCGGAGTCTCTTCGATATTTTTAAAAGGAGCCTTTGCTCTTGTGGTGGCAGTTGCCTCGCCAATAATGCTGAACTTCTGAGGTACAAACCAGATCCATGCACCAGCACCCATTACAATCTCGTCATCAACTGTTATGTTGGCAACATTTTGCTCTTTGGCAATTTTATAACCGGCATTTATTGCAAATCCTCCATACTCCCATGAAAAATCCATATTTAATTTGGGAATAAAAGTAAAAGAGGCAGAACCTGAAAACTTGTCCAGAAGCTGTCCTGTTGGAGCTGATACAACCGGAGCAAAAGCCAGGGCAAACACCTCATTTTTAGACTGGACCAGTCTGAATTTTAAATGGAGGCGCAAATCACCGATACTAAAAGCATTGGGACTGTCCCCTCCCGCATAACCTTCACCTGCCTGATAAATATGCATTGGAAAAGAGAGACCAACATCCAGCCACTTTGTAATGGCAAAGGCCACACCGATGTCTGATGTAACCTGATGCTCGATAACCTTGCGGGCCACTCCATCATTACTGTTTCTTAAGACCAGGGGATCGTTCTGGTAGTTAAAAAAGATTCCCGCATTCCACCTGTACTGTTTGTACATTGTGTGACCAAGCTCTACATTATAAAGGTCATTCATAAATGGAGAGGGTTTAAATGACTGGGTGGAAATTGTTCCCTCCTGCGCATTTGCCTGTCCTGCAACAGATAAAACTGAAACTAAAACAGTAACAGTTAAAACACCTGCAAACTTACGCCTTAAAAAAAAACCTGCTTTACGCCTTAAAAGAAATGCCAAAAGAGAGAAGGCAAAAAACAGGAGAAGATTCTGTGAATCTGAAGAAGTTCCACCAACCTGTGTAACTGAACATGAACCTCCACTGTATGTATATTTTTCATCTTCGCAGGCATCACCTTTATCATTGCCATTAAGATCTTCCTGTGAGCCATTTGAAGTTGTGGGGCAGTTGTCGTTATCATTTAAAACTTTATCGCCATCAATATCATCATCACAGGCATCACCTTCACCATCATTATCAAGATCTTTTTGACTCTTGTTTGAAACTGCCGGGCAATTATCTATTGAATCATCAATTCCATCACCATCATTATCAGAGGTGTCTGAGTCAGATCCTGTATCAGTATCAACCCCTGCATCAGTGTCAGATCCTGTATCACTGTCAATTCCTGTGTCTGTTCCTGTGTCTGTATCAGATCCAGTGTCCGTGTCTGTTCCCGTGTCCGTGTCTACAGGAATATCATCTGTACCGTCAAGGGGATCTGTTCCATTACCAACCTCTGTACCGTCATTTACTCCGCCATCGTCTGTATCCGCATCCAGAGGATCTGTCTCGCCAGTATCTACTGTGCCGTTGTGGTTACTGTCTTCGGTTCCATCTAACAACCCGTCGTCATCACTGTCATCATCAAGGGGATCGGTTTCGCCAACATCAACCGTGCCGTTGTGATTACTGTCTTCGGTTCCATCTAACAACCCGTCGTCATCGCTGTCATCATCCATGGGGTCAGTCTCGCCAACATCTACTGTTCCGTTGTGATTACTGTCTTCGATTCCGTCCAGCAGACCGTCGCCATCACTGTCAGGATTATTTGGGTCGGTTCCAAGAAGTATCTCTATGGAATTTGTCAGACCGTCGTTATCCGGATCATCATCTGTTCCGTCCAATGGATCTGTTCCGTTTGTAACTTCTGTACCGTCATTTACTCCGCCATCGTCTGTATCCGCATCAAGAGGATCTGTCTCGCCAGTATCTACTGTGCCGTTGTGATTGCTGTCTTCGATTCCGTCAAGAAGTCCGTCGTCATCACTGTCATCATCAAGGGGGTCAGTCTCGCCAGTATCAACCGTGCCGTTGTGATTGCTGTCTTCGATTCCGTCAAGAAGTCCGTCATCATCACTGTCGTCATCATTTGGATCTGTCTCACCACTATCTACTGTACCGTTATGATTACTGTCTTCGGTTCCGTCCAGCAGACCGTCACCATCACTATCCGGATTATTTGGGTCGGTTCCAAGAAGTATCTCTATGGAATTTGTCAGGCCGTCGTTATCGGGATCATCATCTGTTCCGTCAAGGGGATCTGTTCCGTCTGCAACCTCTGTACCGTCATTTACTCCGCCATCGTCTGTATCCGCATCAAGAGGATCCGTCTCCCCAGTATCTACTGTTCCGTTGTGATTGCTGTCTTCGGTTCCGTCAAGAAGTCCGTCGTCATCACTGTCATCATCAAGGGGATCGGTCTCGCCGGCATCTACTGTTCCATCCTGATTGGCATCTTCAACACCATCTTCAAGACCATCGTTGTCACTGTCAGGATCAAGAGGATCTGTCTCGCCACCATCAACTGTCCCATTATGATTACCATCTTCAACGCCGTCTTCAATACCGTCATTATCACTATCAGGGTTAAGAGGATCAGTCTCACCTGAGTCAAGAATACCATTCTGATTAGAATCTTCCATACCGTCTTCAAGACCATCGTTGTCACTGTCAGGATCCATAGGGTCAGTCTCTCCGGCATCATGAAATTCATCACCGCCGCTTTCAACACCATCATCAATACCGTCATTGTCACTGTCAGGATTATTTGGATCTGTTCCAAGAGTTGTCTCCTGATCATTTGTAAGGCCGTCACCATCTGCATCTGCAGTTATTGTAACTGTGGCACTGTTTGATACAGCCCCTTCAAGATCCATAACTGTGTATGTGAGAGTGTCATTCATGGAATACGCACCTGTTGGAGTATATTCAAGGAGGCCTGTAACAGTATTGAAAACAGCGGTTCCATTGGAAGGGCCGCTTGTAATAACAACTGACGCAGTGTCAATACCACCGCTGTCACTGTCTGTATCACCGCTTAAAATATCAAAGTAATATGTTGTTAACGTTGTAATATCAAAACTGTCACTGTCAGCAACAGGTTTTGCATTTTCAATTGAAATAACAGTTTTATCATCTACCGGAGTTGAAATATCCGCATCAGTCTTACCTGATACATTTCCGCTGTCATAAGTATAACTCGCCTGATTTTCAATAATTCCTGCCTCACCTTTATCAACTGTAACATCGTAGGTGATTGTAACTGTCCCCGGGTTTGAAGCATCAGCTGCAACAGGAACTGTAATTCCTGTAACTGTAAGAGTTGCCCCCTCTGTTGTTACTGCCGCGCCGTCAGAACATTGGAGTGTTCCACCAACAAGAGTAACCCCTGCTGGAAGAAGATTAGAAACAGAAACACCTGTGGCAATGCCATTCAAGTCACTGTTAGACAATGTAATTGTATAGGTAAGCGTATCTGTTGGATGGGGATTTCCCATTCCGGAAAAAGCAACGCTCATTGTTGATAATGAGAGATTGGCATTTGAACTGTCTGTTACAATAACATCTAAAAAGTCAATATCATCTTCACCATAAACATAGGTATCAATATAGGTTGCATTACCTTCGGCATACTGTTCCTGGGTTCCCCATGAGTGGGCGTTTACTCCAATTTCAACAGTATCAGTAAATTCACCTGAGCTCATACCATCTGGATAGGTATTATCAGGAATAAAAGTTGTTTTAGGATCAATAAATTTATCATTCCAGAACATTGTTGCCGGCTTGATATTTGAAGTATTTGCATCCAGAATTCTAATACCCGGTAATGCAGATTCAATATCAGTTCCCACAAAGTGATACTCGCCGGCTCTTAGAGAAATTTTTGCCATATGAATACCGGGCTTCATGGGGTTGCCCTGATTATCAAGGCCGTTAAAAGGAATTGTGTTTAAACCGCTGAAAGCCTCACCCACAAGAAGAATATCATACTGGGTTGTGGGGTCGTAAATCCCATCATCATCCCCGTCAATAAATATTGCGTAGGTACCGTCCACATCAGAACTGAATTCAAAAGAACCCGTATCCTGAACAAGGTTCTGATCTCCGGGGGAAATTGCATTATCTTCACCAGCATCATCTGTAAATTTAAAACCTGTTACAACTGGAGGTGCTCCCGGAGGAAAAGCCACTGCGGGATGATTAAGATAGACCTCAAACATTGGAGAGACACTGTTGTTTAACATTGGAACGCTGAATCCCGCTACTTCAATTCCATTGCCATTAGGAGAATCAACACCTGTAAAGTTACCTGAAACCTCGTAAACATAACCTCCAAGACCGTTAAAATCCAGAAGCCACACGTAGTTTTCATTTACACGACCTCCGGGGACCAGTACATAAAAGTTAGAATCAGACGTATTTGTGTAGCTGCCCAGATTAAAAACAAAAAGTTCAGAGTGAAGTTTTCCACCTAAATAGTCCTGAGCCGTATTCTGATCGAGAAGACTGTCATCATTTGTATCTGAGGCACATGGATAGACCTCATCAGTGGCACTGTCTGTTACAGTTATATCGTATGGATTAAGAGAGACACTGTCATAATCATCCCTGTTTGAAAGCCAGAATGTTACTTCGTAAACACCTGTTGTGTCCGGATTGGCACCGCCCCAGCTTCCAGTTGTATATTGATAAACACCAGTCAGAGGGTTTCCTGCCGAGCATGGGGGAAGTGCCGCATCAATGTAGCCACTATCCGGAGCTAATTCGGCCCAATTAACTACAACATCCCCTGATGGATTTGTAATAAGAACCCAGATTCTGTCGTTATCGTTATTGCCCGCAGCAATGTTTATCACCTGCCCCACTGTATCAATATCCACTTTTAAAGTTGTAGAGGAGTAGCCGTTATAATCGATTACAATTAGAGACTGATTTGTACCTGTCTCAAATGAACCTTCTGCAAAAACCGTTGCTGATATCAAAAATGATAACAAAAACATTACGACAGAATTCTGATTTTTCATAAATAATCTCCTCTTGTATTTCACCCAATAAATAATACTGTCCATTTAGTGTCTGGAATAACCGAATATTATTATAAAATTATATCTGCCATTTGCATGCTGCGCAATTAAAAACACAGTCATGCTAAACATTTTCAACTATATTAAAAACGTTTTTTTTCTATTAAAAAGATAAATCCGGTGATAAATTAAGTTTTATGAATGCAAATATTACAAAATCAAACAAACAAAATGCAAATCCCCTGTATCAGGATATTAAAAAAGCAGGTATCCGACCCACAAAAGCACGAGTTGCAATCCTTGAGCTTTTCAGTAATAAAAAAATCAATCACTTAAGCTGTGAACAGATAGTAAAAGAGCTTAAAACCACCACACCTCTCGGGCAGGCTACAATTTATCAGAATGTAAAAATTCTTGCTGACAATGGTCTGTTATCACCTTTTAAAGGCCCTGAAGGCATGCTTTATCAACGGGCCAACCAGATGCATCACCACCATCTCATATGCAGAAAATGCGGCACAATTGAGGACGTTCTTGTAAAAGGCCACTGTGACGCACTTATACCAAAGGCAATTGAACAGCAATCACAAATCGATAACTGGACTATTGAAAACAGAACAGTTGAATTTTTTGGCTACTGTCCCCAATGTGCCCTTTAAACAGTACTAATAAGTTTAATTTCAAACTGTCAGGTCAAAAATTGTAATGATGATTTTGCAAATAGGTCCCATTGATATAAAACAGTGAATTATATGTTTGCCAAACCTGATATACCAACAAAAAGCCTCCAGATTATTCTAATGATTATATGGGGATTTGTCCCATTTGCCCATGGAGCTGAAGAGTTTGCAGAAAAGCCCGTACTGCTGTTTTTACCCGGTGATTCACAGAATCTGAATATTAAAAAAACTTTTTTAACTGAATTATCACTGGAACTTGATACCTACCAGGTTATCTCTGAAGAAGGATTTAATTTCTCTTCTGATTCACAACCTAAGCGCATTGAAGAAATCAGACCCCTCTCCTTAAAATATAACGCAAGGGTTGTAATGTGGATTGAAGATATTTCAGAACAGAAACTTGCTCTGCAGGTTGTTTTTATCGCTCCGTCAAGGGCATCTATTCAGTCAATAGAAATTGAAAAATCACCTGATGCGCCCCTGCAACTGGTCATTTCTGCTAAAGAACTGCTTAATGAATATCAGAACAATATTATTCCGGAAAAACCTGTGGAGATAAATATTCAAAACAGTCAGCCTGAAAATGATCATAATACAGAGGAGGAAATTAAAGGCAGTAAAGGCAGCTTTTTTATATCCCCTGGAATAAATTTATCAGGAGGAATATGGGAACAGCCTGAAATAACCTATTTAACCGGAGGGGATTTAACCGGTGGTTATCTCTTTAATACGGGCCTGCTTCTTCAGCTTGAATTTAGTGCTTTTTTAAATCCGGACCGTAATAAAAGTAACGGAAAAGTTAAAACCTGGGGAATAATGCCTGAAGTCGCAATCTCCTGGCTTTTTAAAAAGAACTTTTTTGAGTGGGGGCCGTTTTTAGGAATTGGAACAAAATGGCAGAAGATAACCACTACCATTAATGACATTACCTCAAACTCCTCCTGGTGGGATCTGAAATTAACGCCATCTTTAAATATGAACTTCAACGTGTCAAAGTCAGTATCAATTAATATAAGAGGGGGAATTGGATTTTATCTTAACAGTCAAATTTTCAAGACACCTTCAGATGGAAAAACAATATACTCATCACCGCTTATTGACTGGAACTCAAGAGTCGGAGTTACTGTAAAATTTAAATAATTCAAAAAATAACGTTCATGTGAAAGTTTTTTACCCTTCTGTGACAATAATTATAAAAGGGGTTGAAATGCATGCCTCCATGTGAGTAATATACCAGATGATGCATATTAGCCCCGAAAAGATAAAAACGATTAAACAGGAGGATCCGCCCCCCTCTGATAAAGAGCTTATGAAACGCCTTAAAAATGGTGACATGAGTGCATTAAAGGTTATTTATATGCGTTATCAAACTATGGTACATGCAGCAGTAAGAAGATCGTCACCACAACTTAACTCCGCTGATATTGAAGAGCTTTCTCAGGATATCTTTTTAACCCTTGTTAAAACTGCGGATAATTTTGATTCATCAAAACAGTTGAAACCATGGCTTTACGGTATAAGTGTAAAGGTGGCCTCAGGTTTTAAAAGAGGCCGCTGGCTCAGACTGAAACTTCTAAAAAAACACCATGAAGATAATACTGCCATTGCAACAGGCTACATACAGGGGCCGGACAAAAACCTTATAAATAGAGATTCACTTATAAAAGCTTTTGAAGGTCTTCCAAAAGAACAGCATGAGGTAATGGTTCTTCATGCGGTTGAAGGTTTTAACGGGCCTGAAATTGCAGAGATTTTAAATATCGAAGTAAACACGGTATGGACAAGACTTCATAGAGCAAGAAAAAATCTTTCGAGCACTCTTGAATCACTGGAAGGTAAATAAGGTAATACATATGAACAATTGCCTGAACC